>NZ_JAMYLP010000005.1:0-130730 GCF_040318085.1 Mesorhizobium sp. M1322 | reverse complement strand
TGATGATCGCCCACAGCCCGTCTGGGGATCGCACCCGCGGGTCCTCCAAGATGCGAACCAGCAGACGCCGGTCGCTCTCGCCGAGCGGCTGGTCGCTTCCCCCATTGGCGATCAAACAGGGCCCATACCCTGGCTCCAGATAACCCGCTGCCCGTCCCCTCAGGCAGCGGGTTTTTAGTTGCGCTGGAACCTATTCTGCCGACCGGAATTGAGTCGCGGCTTGGGTTCAATTTATGCGTCTTACCTTCATTCCACCGATGTTGCCGACTTTGGTCGAGGTTCCTCCGGAGGGCGATAATTGGATTCATGAAATCAAATACGATGGCTACCGGACGCAGCTGATCTCGGTAAACTGATCCAGACCGGCGACGTCCTTGAAATCGTCGTCGGAGGGAAAGAAACCGGACATGAAGGCGTTGGGACCGCCGAAATCCGTTTCGAACGCCGAGGCCTCGTCGAAGCCCTCTTGCTCGCAAAACGCATCGGCGATGCGCCCCTGATTCGCGGCGCTGCAGCGGTCGCCGGTTATGTCGTCGCCATGCATGCAACGGTCAATGCGGCGGTCCGACACCTCCACCTCCGATCCGCTGAACGTTTCCTCCTCGAGCGTCCCGGCCACGACCTGCTCCTCTTGAGGGGTCAGGTTCTGGCAGCTGATCGAGGAGATCACGTCGCCGCCCCATACGTTCATCCAGCCAACCACGGCATGGAAGCCGGAGTGCTCGCCAAGCATGCCTTCCGTCTGAACGTTGAAGCCGTCCTGAAAGCCCTTGGCCTCGCAGAATTCGTCGGCGACGCGGCCCCGCGACGTGGCCGAACAGGCGTTCTGCCCAAATGGCAAGCCATGCAGGCACCGGTCTATCCGCTTTCCCCTATGGCGGACATTGTCCCCGTTGAATGAGCGGACCTGGTCAGGCTCGGGGAGGAAATTGTTCGAGCCGGGCACGGCGATGTAGAGCTTGTGGAGGCCCTCGATGTCGCGATCGGACAGCAAGGCCGATGAAAAGTTGTCGATGCAGGCGGGGCCGGTGCACCCGCCCAGCCGCACCCAAGGTGAACAATTCACCGTTCCGTCCCCGTCGGTGTCGAGACCGAAATTGTAGTGCATGAGAGAAGCAAAGTCGTAGTCCGTCAGCAGTTCCGCGCCGTCCTCGGTGAAGGCGACGTTGGTCATGTCGATCCAACCCTCATAGATGCCCTGAAAGATATCAGCGGGCGCGCAACCCGGATTGCGCTCGATGAACAGGTCGCGATCCGAGCGGAGATGCTCGTGGATCAGGCCCAGTTCGTGGCCAATCTCGTGCTGTATGGTGCCGATCAATCCGCCGGCCGGCGTACCGTCCAACCGAACTCCCTGGATTCTGACCGCGTTCTCGCCCCGCTGCTTGCCCAGTTCGGTGCGGCTGCTCAGGATCGGTTCGCTGTTGATGAAACGAATGTAAGTTTCATGGCCATCGCGCGGAACGAAGCGAAACACCGTCCTTTCCTCATAGTCGGCGATGGCCGACGCAAGATCCTCGTTGCAGCAGAAGTCATCGGCCACCTCGAACGGGATTATCGCATCGTCCCACAGCGGTCCTGCGCCAAACGTGCCTGCATAGCCGGCAGCGAATGTGATATAGGCAGCCAGCTCCGCGCCTTGTTCGGACAGCGGGAATCCTATTCCACCGATGGCGAACGGCGGGACGACCATATCGCCGTCGTAAACATACTGGCCGCCCGCCTGGGTCAGCAGCAGCGATTGGAGCCCGCGGCCGGTGCGCACCTTGCGGCGTTCGAGGCTGATCTGGACGCCGCCGATGGTCATGGAATCGATCACGCCGAGAAAATTGATGTCGCGCTTCTTCTTCTGAATTTGGGCCAGCCGCACGGCTTCCAGTCCGGAACGGATCGTCGTGGACACGAGCCGCCCGTCGACGATGTCGCTTATGCGCGAACGCGGTCGCAATACGGGACGGTCAGCCGCACCTCTCTTGATGCGGTCGGCGACATGAGCGCGTCGCTTGGCCGCCGGGGCGGAGACCCCGCTTCTGTCCAGCAGGCGATCGGTAACTCCAGGCCTGGGACGTATGTCCGGCTGCGCGCTCACTTCGGTCGCGGCAAAGCATAACGTCAGGAATAACAGGGCAGCTCTCAGCATTTCCACCTCCACCGTCTTGCCCGCCATCTTGGCGGGCTTCTCGCATCGGGGCGGATCGTGGGCCGGGGTCTTGATTTCAACTCGAGACTTGAGCTCGGCAAATTCCTGGCAAGCCGCGACTGAACCAGCATCTCGGACCGCGTCACGATCCTGGCGGAAGCGTATCAGCTTCCTGCGCGGATTGTTAAGGACTCTTGGATCGTGGGTAACGGTTTGCTTAAGTCGCAGAAGCGCGACCGGTTGCTCGCGTCCTCCGCGGCGGCGTAACCAGATCGACTTGCCAGAGAAAGCAAACTCCCCCTCCCGCTCCCCGGACAGCGAATAGCAAAAAGGCCCGGATACCCGAGCCTCTAAGCGATTCAAATCTTAGGAAATTTGGAGCGGGTGAAGCGATTCGAACGCTCGACCCCAACCTTGGCAAGGTTGTGCTCTACCCCTGAGCTACACCCGCTCGCGCGGCTTTTTGGGCCGCAAGCCGCGCCTATATGGCTGAAGGGCGCGGCGATTGCAACAGGGAAATCGCAGGTTTTTTGGCCGCACCCGGCGACGTAAACGAGCCTTCCCTAGCGCGGATAGGAACGCAATCGGCAGCCTTGCCGCGCAACGGTCTTGTCTCGGCCGCGTCATTGGCCGTAAACGGCATCATTCAAACCGCGACAACAAGAAGTCCCGCAAGAAACAACATGCCGAAAACCGAAGCCGAGCTTTTCGCCTTTCTCGCCGATCTCGGGATCGAAGTCTCGACCTTGCGCCATCCGCCGCTGTTCACGGTCGCCGATTCGCAAGCGCTGCGTGGAGAAATCCCCGGCGGGCATACCAAGAACCTGTTCCTCAAGGACAAGAAGGACAATTTCTTCCTGGTCAGCGTCGGCGAGGAGGCGGTGGTCGATCTCAGGCAGATCCACCATGTCATCGGCGCCGCCGGGCGCGTTTCCTTCGGCAAGCCGGAGATGCTGATGGAACTTCTCGGCGTCGTACCTGGGGCGGTCACGGTGTTCGGCTTGATCAACGATACGGAGTTGCGGGTCAAGGTCGTTCTCGACCAGGAGTTGATGGGCCATGCGGTCATCAATGCCCATCCGCTGACCAATGAGGCGACGACATCGATCGCCGCCGCCGACCTCATCAAATTCGTCGAGGCAACCGGGCATGATGCTGTTATCTTGAAAGTCACGGCATGATCGCCACATGGATGACGATAAACCGACTTCTGACTGAGAATTAAGGACCTTGCGCCGGGCCGCTGGCCGGCGGCGCGACCGAAAGGGCACGAGATGAGCGACAACAATCAATTTGGCGGCCCATTTGGCGGCAATGGCGGACAGTATGCCACCACAGTGCAGTATGGCGGCGCTGACGCCACTCCGGCGAAAGTCGCGCTTGGCAGCGAGCCGCCTGTCGCTGTCGACGTCATCAAGGATACGACGACCGCCACATTTGCCGCCGACGTCATCCAGGAATCGCGCCGTCAGCCGGTGCTGGTCGATTTCTGGGCGCCATGGTGCGGGCCATGCAAGCAACTGACGCCGCTGCTGGAAAAGGCGGTCACGGCCGCCGCCGGCAAGGTCAAGCTGGTCAAGATGAACATCGACGACCATCCTTCGGTCGCCGGACAGCTCGGCATCCAGTCGATACCGGCTGTCATCGCCTTCAGGGATGGCCAGCCGGTCGACGGCTTCATGGGCGCCATTCCCGAGAGCCAGATCGCCGCGTTCATCCAAAAGGTCGGCGGCAAGGGTAATGGTGCGCCGCAGGTGGCCGAGGCGCTTGCCGCGGCCGCGGAGGCGCGCGCCGCCGGCGATGTGCAGACCGCGGCGGACATCTACGAGGCGATCCTGGAACAGGCGCCGGACACGATCGAAGCGATTGCCGGGCTGGGCGACCTGCTGTTCGAGGCCGGCGATGCCGAGGGCGCCGAAGCCGTGCTGGCGCGGGCGCCGGAAGCCAAGAAGGATGCGCCGCCACTCGCTGCGCTGCGCGCCAAGATGGCGCTTGCCGCGCAGGCAGCAGCACTTGGCAATCCGGCCGAGCTCGAGCGGCGCCTGGCTGAGAACCCCGGCGACCACGAGGCACGGTTCGATCTTGCCATGATCCAGAACGCCAACGGCGAGCGCATGGCCGCGGCCGACAATTTGCTGGCGATCGTCAAGGCCGATCGCTCGTGGAACGACGACGGCGCCAAGACGCAATTGCTGCAGTTCTTCGAGGCATGGGGCATGACCGACGAAGCAACGCTGGCGGCGCGGCGCAAATTGTCGTCGCTGCTGTTTTCCTGAGCGCGCATCAAGCTGTTTTTGCCTGATGGCCTTGCGGTCAACGACGGCTGCGCCAGATTAGGAGCCCTGACCGATCCGTTCTTCGCTTCGTGACGATTTACGCGTCAGGTTGCGATGGGTGGGCGGGCTTGATGCGCTTCTTGAGGAAGCGAGCGGAGGTTTGAAGTGCAGGCGGGAAACGCGCATTACCGGCTCGATACGGATTTGCCGGCAACGGTGCCGATCTTCCCGCTTGAAGGCGCATTGCTGCTGCCGGGCGGCCGCATGCCGCTCAACATCTTCGAGCCGCGCTATCTGGAGATGGTGGATGAGGCGATCGCCGGATCGCGGCTGATCGGTGTCATACAGCCCAGCCTCGACGGTGCGCGGCGTGCCGATGGCGAGCCGGAACTCTGCAATGTCGGCTGCGCCGGACGCATCATCGCGCTTTCCGAGAGCGGCGACGGCCGCTACCTGATTTCGCTGCAAGGTGTGTGCCGGTTCCGTATCGTGCAGGAGCTCGCGGTCAAGACGCCCTTCCGCCAGTGCCGGTTTGCGCCCTTTCTCACCGATCTCGATGAAGATCAGGCAGAGGCCGGGATCGACCGGCCGGCGCTGCTCAAGGCGTTTCGCGCCTATTTGCAGGCCAACGATCTTGAAGCCGACTGGGAAAGCGTCAGCCGCGCCGAAAATGCCATGCTGGTCAATGCGCTGTCGATGATGGCTCCCTATGGGCCGGCCGAGAAACAGGCGCTGCTCGAAGCGGCGGACCTGAAAACACGCGCCGAAACGCTGATCGCCATCACCGAAATAGCGCTGGCGCGCGAAAACGAGGATTTCGGGTCGAGTCTGCAATAGGCAAAGTGGAAGGAACGCAGAGCCAATTGCGGAAGTCGGCGCCGCCCCTCATCGCCCTGCCGGGCACTTCTCCCCGTCACTATACGGGGAGAGGGTGCCGGCAGGCAGGTGAGGGGCAGCGCAAACGCCCGAAGACTGAGGACGAACGCGAAAACCGGAAGTGATTGCCCCGAGAGAAGGACAGACCGAATGGTGGATGGGCGTGATGGAAAGAAGGCCAATGTCGATCCCAAGCTGCTGGAATTGCTGGCCTGCCCGCTGACCAAGGGCCCGCTTACCTGGGATCCGGAGCGCGGCGAGCTTATCTCGAGGGTCGCACGGCTTGCCTATCCGGTGCGTGACGGCATCCCGATCATGCTGCCTTCGGAGGCGCGTTCGCTCCCCTTCGAGGACGGATTGCCGCCGCCGCGATTGGGTGGGCCGTCTTGAAGCGTGGTGATCCTTCGCGCCCCCCTCTGTCCTGCCGGACATCTCCCCCACAAGAGGGGAGATCGGCCGTCACCGCCGCTTTCGCCAATCATCACCGTCGCAGGAGTGAGCGGAGCGCCAAAGCTGCCAATCTCCCCCCGGTCCAAACACCCCTTGTGGGGGAGATGCCCGGCAGGGCAGAGGGGGGCGCTGTCCCGCCGACACATCCCCTATTGAAAATTCCGCCCCTTGGGCATGACCCTTTCTGCCTTCCCCGATAGTGTCGCGATATCCTGCCGGCCGTTTTGCACGACGGGTACGTCGGGCTTCTCCTCCAAAAGCACGGACAGCCAGGGCGTCAAATCCTCGACCTTCTCGGCAACGATATGGATGACGTCCGATTCCGACTGCAGTTTGCCGGTGACACGGACTAACCGCGCGCCCATGACAATGGGCCGGTAGCGGTTGAAGGTTCTTTCCCAGAAAATGACGTTGGCAACCGCCTGCTCGTCTTCCAGCGTCAGGAAAATCGCTTTGGCGTTACCCGGCCGCTGCCGCACCAGGACAAGGCCGGCGACCGAAACGCGCTTGCCGTTCCGAACCTGGCCGAGGCGCGCATTGGGCGTGACGCCGGAACGGTCCAGCCGCTGGCGCAGAAAGGCAAGCGGGTGCGCCTTCAGCGACAGGCCGAGCGAGCGGTAGTCGTGGACGACATGCTCGCCGAGCGGCATTGTCGGGAGCCTGGTCTCGGGCTCGAGGTCGCGCAAGCGGATCGCCGGCCGGTCGAACAGCGGCAGGGTCTCGGCGGCACTCTTGCCATCGAGCGCGCGGACTGCCCACAGGGCGTCGCGGCGGTCGAGGCCGAGCGAACGAAACGCGTCGGCTTGCGCCAGCTTCTCGATCTCATCGACGTAGAGGCCTGAGCGCAGCCAGACATCGCGAACGGTTGCGTAGCCGTCGCCGCGTCTGGCGATAAACAGCTCCATGCGCTCCTTCGACAGGCCCTTGACCTGGCGAAAACCCAACCGGACGGCATGATTGGTCCGAATGACGCCGCGCATTTCGGCATGGCGGCCGAGGACGCGGGCCGGGTCGAAGGGGACGTCCTCCAATGCGCAGTCCCAACCGGAAAAATTGACGTCGACCTCGCGGATTTCGACGCCATGGTCGCGCGCGTCGCGGACAAGCTGAGCCGGCTGATAAAATCCCATCGGCTGGGAATTCAGGATCGCGGCGCAGAACACGTCGGGATAAAATGTCTTGAACCAGCAGGAGGCATAGACCAGCAGGGCGAAGGAGGCGGCATGGCTTTCGGGAAAGCCATATTCGCCAAAACCCTCGATCTGCTTGAAGCAGCGCTCGGCGAAGTCCTTTTCGTAACCCCGCAAAACCATGCCATCGACCATCCGCTTGCGATAATTGCCGATTGTGCCGGTGCGCTTGAAGGTGGCCATGGCGCGGCGCAGTTCATCGGCCTCGCCCGGCCTGAAGCCGCCGGCGACGATGGCGATCTTCATCGCCTGTTCCTGGAACAGCGGCACGCCCAGCGTCCTGCCGAGTATCTCTTCCAGTTCCGGCTTGGGATATTCGGGTTTTTCCTTGCCTTGCCGGCGACGCAGATAGGGGTGGACCATGTCGCCCTGGATCGGGCCGGGCCGCACGATCGCCACCTCGATGACGAGGTCATAGAATGTTTTCGGCCTGAGGCGCGGCAGCATCGACATCTGGGCGCGCGATTCGATCTGGAAGACGCCGATCGTGTCGGCACGGCAGATCATGTCGTAGACATGTTTGTCCTCGGCAGGGAGGGTGGCCAGCACATAGGGCTGGCCATAGTCATCCCGTGCCTCCGGATAATGATCCTGGAGCAGGGTGAAGGCGCGCTGCAGGCAGGTCAGCATGCCGAGCGCCAGCACGTCCACTTTAAGGATTTTCACCGCGTCGAGATCGTCCTTGTCCCACTCGACCATCTTGCGTTCGTCCATCGCCGTCTTGATAATGGGCACGATCTCGTCGAGCCGGTCCCTGGTGATGACGAAGCCGCCGACATGCTGCGACAGATGGCGGGGAAAGCCCATGATCTCGTTGGCGCATTCGATCACATGCCTTGTCGATGAATCGGTCTGATCGAGGCCGCCGGCTCTGGTCTCCTTTTCGCCGAGCTCCGATGTCGACCACCCCCAGATCGAGCTGGACAGCGCGCTCCTGATATCGTCCGACAGGCCCATCGCCTTGGCGACTTCGCGCATCGCCGACCGGCCCCGGTAGCTGACGACGGCTGCGGCAAGCGCGGTGCGCTTGGCGCTGTATTTGGAATAGATGTACTGGATGACCTCTTCGCGCTTTTCATGTTCGAAATCGACATCGATGTCGGGTGGCTCGTTTCTTTCCTCGGAAATGAAGCGCTCGAAAAGCGAGTCGATCCGCTCGGGTCCTACTTCGGTGATGCCGATGCAATAGCAGACCACTGAGTTGGCCGCGGAGCCACGCCCCTGGCAGAGTATGCCCTGGCTGCGGGCGAATTTGACGATGTCGTAGACAGTCAGAAAATAGCGCGCGTAATTCAGGCGCTCGATCAAAGCGAGCTCTTCCCGGATGCGCTTCGTCACATCGGCGGGAACGCCTGAGGGGTACCGTATCGCCGCTCCCTCTCGAGCCAGCCTTTCCAGCTCGGCCTGTGGCCCGAGGCCCGATTCCGTCGGTTCGTCGGGATAGTTGTACTGGAGGTCACTGAGTGAGAAGCTCAATTCGCCGGCAAAGCGCAGCGTTTCCGCCAGTGCTTGCGGATGCCTGCGGAAAAGCCGCGCCATTTCCATTGGCGGCTTCAAATGGCGCTCGGCATTGGCCGCCAGTTCCAGTCCCGCTTCAGCGATAGGCACGTTGAGGCGAATCGCCGTCAGCACGTCCTGCAACCGGCGCCGTTCGGACGTATGGTAAAGAACGTCGTTGGTCGCCATCAGCGGAAGGCCTGATGCCTCAGCCATGGCAGCCGCCTGTTCTATACGGTAGCGGTCGTTGCCGTGATAATCCGGCGAAACGGCAAGCCGCAGGTTCCTTCCGAAGCGATCCTTGAGCCGGCTAATCAAAGTGAGATCATCATTGGCGCCCGCCGAGAGATCCGGCAGGACTGCCAGAGACATAAGATCGCCCCATTCGAAAAGGTCGTCGCGGTAGAGAAGCGGTGCGCCCTTCTCGCTTTCGTCGCGCATATTGGCTTGCGTCAGCATGCGGCACAGATGGCCCCAGCCCTTGCGGTGCTGCGGATAGGCGAGAACATCAGGCGTGCCATCGCAAAAAATCAGGCGGCAGCCGGGATGATAGGAAAGACCTTCCACCTTGGCCTGCTGCCAAGCGCGCACGACGCCGGCCACCGTGTTGCGGTCGGCAAGCCCGATCGACGAAAATCCGAGGAACTTTGCCGCGACCACCAGCTCCTCCGGCTTCGAGGCGCCGCGCAGGAACGAGAAATTCGACTGGATGCCGAATTCGGCATAGGGAACGGCCGCCAGCGCGTTCATGCGAAGACCCCATGCATGAACCAGCGCGGCGCGGCCTGAGAGGCGCCGTAGAGACCCTGGCGGTAGAGCCAGTAACGGCGGCCGTCGCTATCCTCGATGCGGAAATAATCCCGGGTCGGCGCGTCCTCCTGCCCCGCCGCCTCCCGCCACCATTCCGGGGCGATGCGTTCCGGCCCTTCGGCGCGCGCCACCCGGTAGAGCGCGCGCCGCCAGCGGAAGTTCAGCGGCGGTCCTTCAGGCATTTCGGTGGCCGGCACCTCGATCGGCTCGGGCGAGCGGAACAGCCGGATCGGCCGTTCCGGCCGCACGACAGGCCTAGTGTCCTGTATCTTGTCCGGCTGCTTCGGCGCAGAGACCCTTTGCGGCGCTTCCGCATAGGGAAGCATGGCGACGGCGCGCTCGGGCAGATGACTCTCGACGGCGACCGGTTTCAAAACCGCGCTGTCGCCGAGTCGGGCGCGGATGCGGTCGGCAAAAAGGGCGATGTCGGCGCCGTCATCGCGCGTCTCGCCGGCGAGATCCGCCTGCTGCATGTCGAAGGCCGCGGCCGACAGGACCGAGAGGCGCACGAGATCGAAGCCATAGCCGGCATCGATGTCCTGTTCGAGCGCGGCAAGCCTTTCGTGAAACAATTTCTGGATCAGCAACGGCTCGCGCAAGGGCCGCGACGTGCCGACGGCGATGCGGCTGACGGCGCCGTCGACGCGGAAAAGCAGTAGCGCCAGCCTTCTTGCGCCCTCGCCGCGGCGCTCGAGGTCCGCCTTCAACGTCGTTGCCAGCATTTTCACCAGCCGCTCTATTTCGTCGGTCAGCATGATCGGTTCTGCGAGATGGCGTTCGACCGAAAGCGGCGCCACCGGCAGGCGCGGCGACACCGCCTCGTCGAGGCGGCCGAGCGCCTGGTCGAGACGCAAAAGCAGCGAGACACCGAAGCGGCGGGCGAGCGGCGCGCGCGGTGCTGCCATGACGGCGCCCGCCGTGCGCAGGCCGACGCTTTCCAGGCTGGCGCGGATATCAGGCTCGATGCGCAGCGCCGCCAGCGGCAAAGGTGCGAGAAGCGCTTCCTCCTCGCCACCGGGGACGATGCGGTCACTGGCAAACCGCGCCGCCGCCCAGGCTGCACCAGGTGTGGCGGCAAGGCCGGCGCGGACATCGAAACCCTGATGGAAAAAGCGCGACAGGATGTCGTCCAGCATCGACCGTTCGCCGCCGAAAAGATGGGTGCAGCCGGTGACGTCGAGAAACAGGCCATCGGCTGCGTCGAGCGCCACCAGCGGGGTATAGCGGTCGCACCAGTCGGCGAGGCTCTCGAGCAGGCGGCGGTCGGCCTCGGGATCGGCTTCCACGACGTCGATCGACGAATGCATGGCGCGCGCGTCGGCTATGCCCATGCCGCGCTTCAGATGAAGCGCCTCAGCCCGCTCGTCGAGGGCGGCGATGCGCTGCGCGTTCCCCTGGCGATGGCTGATCACCAGGGGCAGGTGATCCGACGGCCGGGAACGCCAGGACCGCCCCAGACGCTGCCGCAGGATCCTTTCCGCGGCGAGATGCGGAAACCACAGGGACAGGATTCTTTGCCCGTTCTTGCCCGGCCCTTCTTTCCTCGAAACTGCGTTCATTGGGGTTCCACTCCAGTGTGAATTGTCCCGGCAAGGCCGTGCGGCTCTTGCCGATGCTGACGGTGAAGGCGGGACGGCCGATCGAGCCGGCGAGCGGCCCGGCGATCGTCTGGCGTGGTGCCGACGGCGCTGCCGACAGGACGAGGCGGACGGGTGCCGCCGTCGGTTCGGCCTCGCCGGCCTGGCGCAGCAGGAACACCGGCCGGCCGGCATTCTGCGCCCGGGCGTGCAGCCGTCGTGTCGCGGTGAGATCCAGCCGCTGCGGGCTGCCGCGGATTTCGAGGATGACGGCGGCGAGCGCCGTCATCCGGGCGGCTTCCTCGGCGATCCACAGCGCGTCGATGAGCCTTGGCGCCTCGGAAAACAGCAATTGCTCCGGCTCGATGCCGAAAACGGCATGAAGCCCTCTGGCATAGGGGAAGCCCGCCTCGCGGAAGACCTCCGCGGTGCCGATCCACAGGACCGGCAGTCGCGGGCCCTGTTTGAGGATCAGGCTGACGAGCGACAGGGCGAAGCCGGCGACGGCCCCGGCATCGCGGGTCGCGGCGCCATGGATCTCGCTCAGCGCCGTCTTCGGCAGGCCGCCGCTGAGCGCAGTATCGAGACCTTCGGCGCCGGTGCGCAGAAACGCATCGGGCGGCGCCACGGCGAGGCCGCGGCGTACGATTGTTAGATTCGCTGTTGGATTCTGGGGCGTGACATCCGCATCAACGGGGGCTGCGCCGACCGGCACCTCCAGGCGCTCGGGCAGCGTTCCCTCGATCTTCGCGATCTGGCGGCGCAGGGCAAAAACAGTCTCCCGCGCCACGGCGCTTGTCGCCATGACGGTCAGCTTCCACTCACAATTGTTCCTGTTATGTTCTCTAGGATTCCAGAGGGCGATCGAAGAGTCAAGCGGAGTCATGAGGAATTCATTCCTGTCCTCGCGCAGGCGGCAACCCGGCTATTTGCCGAGCCCGGCTCGAAAGCCTATATGCCGGGATTAGAAGGACAAAGCATGGCCCGCATCTACAAGACCCGCACCTGGCACGACCAGCTTTCGCCGTCGATGGAGGAAATGGAGTTCCTGGCGCTGGAGGCTTACGCCCATCTGCCGGAGGAATTTCGCAAGCTGACCGGCGAGATCGTCATCCAGATCGCCGAATTCCCGACCGACGAGATCATGGACGATCTGTCGCTGGAAACGCCTTTCGACCTGCTCGGCCTGTTCGAAGGGCGCGGCATCGCCGAGCGCTGGAATCCGCAGACCGGCGAGGGGCCGAACCGCGTCACGCTCTACCGCCGCGCCATCCTCGACTACTGGGCCGAGAACGAAGAGACGCTGGGCGACATCGTCACCCATGTGCTGATCCACGAGATCGGCCATCATTTCGGCCTGTCGGACGATGATATGGAGCGGATCGAAGAGGCGGCCGAGTAGGCTGTGCTGATATTCAGGTGATGCCGGCCTGCGAACGGTAGTTTCCTGCGCTTCCGGTGCTCACGTACCCAAAAGTACGCTCCGCTCCGGTTCTCGGAAACCACCATTCTCGGCGCGGCCTGACCTGAATCTCAACACACCCTGCGTCGGAGCTTTGCAAAATCTACCAATCGCTGAGCTTGGTGCTGGGCCCGTATTCCTGGCCCTCGATATCCTTCACCACGGCCTGGCCGCAGCGCATGCTCTTGGTCTGCTTGTCGTAGGCGTAGGTCGGCGAGCCGAACAGGTGCCAGCCCTTGTTCAGCGCCGCCGTCACCTTGTGGCAGAAGCTGGAATCGTCCGGACCGGACAGAAAACGGTAGAGTTTCATTTTTCATTCCTGTGGTGAGTTGCCAATCATGCCTCGATGGCGGCCGCCTTCGCCAGCAGTTTTTCGGCCTGCGCCAGATGCAGCCGTTCGACCATTTTTCCATTCAGCGCAATGACTTGCCTGCCAGCATTTCCGGCAAGCGCAAAGGCATCCTTCACCGAGCGCGCCTCGGCCATGGCTTCGGCAGAAGGTGCAAAGGCCCGGTTCGCGGCATCGATCTGGGCCGGGTGGATCAGCGACTTGCCGTCGAACCCCATGGCGGCTGCCTCCCCGCATTCGCGCGCAAAAGCGTCCAGATCGCGAAAATCGTTAAAGACACCATCGAGCAGGTCGAGACCGCCGGCCCGCGCGGCGAGCACCATCTGCATCAGCCACGGTGTGAGATAGCGCCGGTCGGGCGTGGCGAGAGTGCCGGTCTCCTTGACCAGATCATTCGTTCCGGCAACGAAACAAACCAGCCGCGAGGCCGGATCGCGGCCAAGCTCGGCAATCGGTCCGATGTTGAGCAGAGCCTTGGGCGTTTCGATCATCGCCCATAGTTTCACCTCGTCGGGTGAAAAATTGTCGTCGAGGACATCGCCGGCTTCCAGAACATCGCGCGGCGTGTCGACCTTGGGCAGCAGGATGGCGTCGGGCTCGCAGCGTGCCGTAGCCAGCAAATCGTCGGCGCCCCATTCGCTGGAGAGCGGGTTGATGCGCACGACCATCTCGCAGCGCCGGCCGGGGCGATTGGCGAAGATGTCGGCCAGTTTTTCCCGCGCAGAAACCTTGTCGGCCGGGGCGACGGCATCTTCGAGATCGATGATGACGGCATCGCAGGCCAGCGACGAGATCTTGGTCAGCGCCTTGTCGTTCGAGGCCGGGACGTAAAGGACCGAGCGGCGGGGGCGATAGGTTTCAGTCATCTCAGATCTATGCCGTCTGCGGCCGGTCGAGGCAAGCCGTCTTCGCCTGCATAAAAACTGCAAAAAACTCCCGAAAATCTCCTCGGATCCGCCCCGCCGCCTGCATGCCGATCGACGATATAGTCGGTATGCAAGAGCGAGAAAAACCCCGCTGGTCCCTGCCTTATCGGCTCCGCAATGACGGTTGCTGGCTCGTCGATCCACCCCGGCCGCATGGTTCGGCGACCCTCTTCCCCTTCATCCGCAAATCTCCGCCCCGGTATGCCGGCCGGATCAAAGCCGCTGAGAAAATCCGATCATGACATCGTTCCTTAGGGCCGCGCCGAGCTATTGCGCGCGATTCGGCGTTGCCGTCCTGCTTGCCGCGCTGGCGGATTTCTTCTTCTATGGGCAGCCTGTCGGCATCACGCTTTTCCTGTTCGGCATTACGCTTGCCGCCGCCGCGGCGATCCAGTCTTCGACGCTCAGCGTCCGCGGCCTGTGGCTCGCACTCGCTGCTTTGCTTGTCGCGCTGCTGCCGCTCATCGAAAATGTCAGTGCGCTGTCCGTCGCGATCGGGCCGGCGGCTACGGCGGTCTTCGTGCTTTCGCTGGCCGGGCGGCTACGACGCGGGCTTGCCCGCATCGCCGGCCAGTTTGTTGCCTTCCTACTCGCAGCACCCTTCCGGTTCGTCCACGACTTCTTCCGCTGGCGCAAGGCGGCACGGCGGCTTGGCGGGCGGCGCATCCGTCTCGCGGCGATCGCCGTCTGGGTCATGCCGTTGACCCTAGGCGCGGTGTTTCTCGCGCTGTTCGGCGCCGCCAACCCGGTCATCGAGTACTGGTTGTCGCTGATCGATCTCCTCTCACTGCTCGACCTCATCCAGCTGCCGCGGCTGGCCTTCTGGCTGGTCGTGCTTGCCGGCGTCTGGGCCTTTCTGCGCCCGCGCCTGCCGCGCTCTCTTCGCTCCATTCCGCGTGTGGTGTCGTCTGTGCCTGTCGGCCGGGTGACAACGACGAAATCCGCCAAGGCGATCGAGGACGTCATCTTCGGCAAGGCCGCCATTCTTCGCGCGCTGGTCGTCTTCAACATCCTGTTCGCGGTGCAGACCACGCTCGACGCCACCTATCTGTGGGGCGGCATCGCGCTGCCCGACGGACTGACCTACGCCGCTTATGCACATCGCGGCGCCTATTCCTTGATCGTCACGGCGCTGCTTGCCGCCGGCTTCGTCCTGGCGGCGCTGCGGCCGGGAAGTGCTACCTCCGGCGATCCGTTCATCCGCCGGCTGGTCTATGTCTGGGTGGCGCAGAACATCGTTCTGGTCATCTCGTCGATCCTGCGCCTCGACCTCTATATCGGTATCTATGCGCTGACCTATTGGCGCGTCGCGGCCTTCGTCTGGATGGGGCTGGTGGCGGCGGGCCTCGCCCTGATCATCGCCCGCATCGCACTGGAAAAATCCAATGAATGGCTGCTTTCCGCCAATCTTCTGACGCTATCGGCGACGCTTTATGCCTGCTCGTTCATCAATTTCGCGGCGCTGATCGCCAACTATAATGTCGAGCACTCATTCGAAATGACCGGCCAGGGCACCGAGCTCGATTTCTGGTATCTGCGTTCGCTCGGTTCCAGCGCCTGGCCGGCGCTCGATCGCTTCCTCGAGCATCAGGGCAAGACGAATGCGCCCAGCCTTCCCTCTTACCGCGGACTCGCCCGTTTGCTTGGGCAGGACGAGGCCCGCTATCGCGCCGGCCAAGAAAACTGGCGCGCCTGGAGCTTTCGCGACTGGCGGCTCCTTCGTACTCTCGACACACGTATCCCGTTCGTGGTTCCTCAGGGCTCCGAACCCTTCGTGCCGGGCCGCTGATTCATGCCGCATTATATTCTTGTCGCCGACGATGATCCGCACATCCGCGAGATCATCTGCTTCGCGCTCGACAAGGCGGGGATGAAGACGGTTGCGGTATCGGACGGTGCCGCCGCCTTGCAGGCGGTCGAACGCCGCGCGCCCGACCTTGTCGTGCTTGACATCGGCATGCCGGAGATGGATGGGCTGGAGGTCTGCCGGCGGCTGCGGCACACATCGGATGTGCCGGTGCTGTTCCTGTCCGCGCGTGATGAAGAAATCGACCGCATCCTCGGGCTCGAAATGGGCGGCGACGACTATGTCACCAAGCCGTTCAGCCCGCGCGAGCTGGTCGCCCGCGTTAACGTCATCCTGCGGCGCGCTCGCCCGACAAAGGCGGAACAGACCGACGACCGGCAATTCTCGCATGGCAGGCTGGCTTTGCTGCCGGCCAGCCACAGCGCCAGCTTCGACGGAAAGCCGCTGGTGCTGACGTCGATCGAGTTCGCGATCCTGAAAGGGTTTCTGGCACGCCCAGCACATGTGCTTGGGCGCGACATGGTGATGGCCAATGCCTATGCAGCCAACATCCATGTCGCCGACCGCACCGTCGACAGCCATATCCGCAACATTCGCGCCAAGCTGGCGGCGGCCGGCTGCACGGATGCGATCGAGACCGTGCATGGCGTCGGCTTCCGGCTGGGCCGGTGCGGCGCGTGACGGCCCAGAAATGGCGGCCGCGCCTCGCCACGATCGTTGTTGCCATCCTGATCATGGTGATGGCGCTGCCGCTGGTCGGCCTGTTCTTCTTCAGGCTCTACGAGAACCAGCTGATCCGCCAGACCGAGGCCGAGCTGATTGCGCAAGGTGCCGCCCTTGCCGCCATCTACGCGCAAGAGGTCCGCGACGCCGGCATCTGGGCCGAGAAGCTCGGCGCGGCCATGCCTGCCGAAAGGGACAATCCAGACTCTCCCTACCGGCCGATCGAACCAAGCCTCGATCTTGCCTCCGACAGGGTTCTGGCGACCCGTCCTGCGGCGGCGGCCGCCAGCGTCGATCCCGCCTTCGCGGCGATCGGGGCGCGGCTGTCGGGCATTCTTGCCGAGACGCAGAAAACCACGCTTGCCGGCTTCCGGCTGCTCGATCTCAGGGGCGTCGTCATCGCTGGCCGCGAAGAGGTCGGCCTGTCGCTCGGCGCCGTCGAGGAGGTTCGCCAGGCGCTGGCCGGCCGCTATGCCAGTGCGCTCCGGCAGAGGATCTCCGACGAGCCGCCACCATCGCTCTATTCGGTCAGCCGCGGCACGAGAGTCCGCGTCTTCGTCGCCATGCCGGTCGCCGTCGCCGGCAAGATCGCCGGCGTGGTCTATCTGTCGCGAACGCCGAACAACATCGTCAAGCACCTCTATGGCGAGCGCGGCAAGGTGGTGCTGGCGGCGATCGCCATCCTCGGCGGCACGCTGCTCATCGGCCTGATCTTCCTGCGCACCGTCAGCCGACCGATCTACGCGCTGATGGAGCGGACGAAACGCATCGCCGCCGGCGATCGCGCAGCCATCAGGCCGCTCGACCATCATGGCACGCGCGAGATGGCGGCTCTTTCCGACGCTTTCCTCGACATGGCCGAAAAGCTGCATGCGCGCTCCGACAGCATCCAGACCTTCGCCACCCATGTCTCGCATGAGCTCAAATCGCCGCTGACGGCGATCCAGGGTGCGGCCGAACTGCTGCGCGATTCCGGTAGCGCAATGGACGAGGCCGACCGGCGGCGGTTTTCGAACAACATCGTCACCGATGCCGGGCGGCTCAATTTGCTGGTGCGTCGCCTGCTCGACCTGGCGCGTGCCGAAAATCTTGCGCCCAGCGGCGAAAGCACGTCGATTGCCGCCGCGCTGGCGCTGCTGCCGGCCGAGACCAGGCTGGCGGTTCGTGTCGAGGCCGGCGGCGATATCCGCCTGCGCATGTCGGCCGAGAACGCGGCAATCGTGCTCGCCAATCTCATCGACAATTCGGCGCGCCATGGCGCAACGCTCGTTTCGATCACGGCGGCGAGCGCGGACGGCAAGGCGACGATCCTGGTGAGCGACGACGGCGCCGGCATTTCGCCCAGCAACCAGGCCCGTATCTTTGAGCCATTCTTCACCACGCGCCGCGACTCAGGCGGCACCGGCATGGGCCTCGGCATCGTGCTGGCCCTGCTGAAAGCGCATGATGGCACGATCCGCCTGGTTGACTCCGAGCGCGGCACACGCTTCGAGATCATCCTGCCGGCTGTATGAATTGGAGCCTGATTCCGAAAACCGGCTTTTCGGGAACATGTTCTAGAACTGGAGACGCAAAAAAGTGCGCTACGACGTCGTCATCATCGGCGGAGCCATCGTCGGCTCCTCGATCGCCTATTATCTGCGCGAGGAAGGCTTTTCGGGCTCGATCGCGCTGGTCGAGCGCGACCCGCAATTCGCCCATGCGGCAACGACGCTGTCCTGTGCTTCCATTCGCCAGCAGTTTTCAATTCCCGAGAACATCCGGCTGTCGCAGTTCACGCTGAAACTGTTCCGGCGGCTGACGGAAGAGTTCGGGGCCGACGCCGATATCGGCTTTCGCGAAGGCGGCTATCTCATCCTTGCCGGCGAGAACGGATTGCCGATCCTCAAGGCCAACCACGAGACGCAGTTGGCCGAGGGCGCCGACATAGTGCTTGAGGATGCGGAGGCGCTCGTCCGCCGGTTTCCGTGGCTGTCGGCCGAGGGCATCACCGCCGGTGCCTATGGCCGCACGGGCGAGGGCTGGTTCGATGCGCATGCGATGCTGATGCTGTTCCGCAAGGCGCTGCGGGACAAAAACATCGATTTCATCACTGCTGATGTGACCGGCATCGAACGGCAGGGCGACCGCGTCACCGGGGTAAACCTCGGCAATGGCGAACGGCTCGACGCAGGCATCGTCGTCAACGCCGCCGGGCCGAATGCCGGCAGGGTTTCCGCAATGGCCGGACTGGCGCTGCCGGTGGAGCCGCGCAAGCGCAATGTCTTCATCTTCGAGGCGCGCGAGAAATATGACGACATGCCGCTGCTGGTCGATCCCTCGGGCATCTATGTCAGGCCGGAAGGCTCGGTCTACATCACCGGCGGCGCTGAGCCGGAAGAGGCCGACGGCCCTGCCGACCCCAACGATTTCGAGCCCGACTGGCCGCTGTTCGAAGAGGTGATCTGGCCGGTGCTGGCGACCCGCATTCCGGCCTTCGAAGCGATCAAGCCGACGCGCGCCTGGGCCGGCCATTACGACTACAACACGCTCGACCAGAACGCGGTGATCGGCCCGCATCCGCAGGTCAAGAATTTCCTCTTCGCCAACGGTTTTTCCGGCCACGGCCTGCAGCAGGCGCCGGCGGTCGGCAAGGCGCTGGCGGAGCTGATCGTGCATGGCGGCTACCGCACGGTGGACTGCTCGGCGTTTGGGTACAGCCGTGTCGCAGAGGGGCGGGCGTTTCGGGAATTGAATGTGATTTGAGGCGCCATCGCAGTCACGGCAAGGGCGTTGCCGAGCGCGTGGCCCTTAACCGTGTTGTCGAAAATGCACCAAACCTCAGCGCCCGTCGCACTCGCCGCATCCAGCCGCTGCCTGATCTCGATTAGGCTTTCGGTGTCATAGTCCGAGTAATAGATGCGCGGCGCGCCATGCAGGCGGAAATAGACGAGACCCGGCCAGCCGGATGGCGTGGCTGCAGCGGGAACGCGAGCCGGATCGGCTGCGACGCGCGCTACACGGAAGCCGGTCAGAAGCGCATCGGCATCCGGCTCGAACCAACTGGCATGACGTGGTTCGCAGGCTAATTTCACGTCGGTCTGCTTTCGCAACAGATCGAAGAAGTCATCGGCGACGTGCGGGTCGAAGGGTAGGCTCGGCGGCAACTGCACCAGCAGCGCTGCAAATTTGGGACCGAGGCCTCCAGCCTGTTGCAGAAATGTTTCGGCAAGGTGTCCGCAGTCGGCGAGCCGACGCTCATGCGTTACCGCCTTGGGGACTTTCACGCAGAAGCGGAAATCTTGCGGCACCGAACCAGCCCAGCGTTCGTAGGTTTCGCGGCGATGCGGCTTATAAAAAGACGAATTGATTTCAACGACGCCGAGGCGGTCGCCATAGCGCTCGAGGTGCGAGCCGGAATCCGGAAAAAGATCCTTGTAACGTGACGGGATGCTCCAGCCGGCCGTGCCAATGAAGCACCGATGCTTTTCCATGCTGAAGATGTGGACAGGGCACTGCGCAGGTCAAGGGAGTCTACTAGGCCGAAACCATGCGGCCAGCGCTCACCTGTCCCCCACTATTCCGCGTGCTCGGCCGCTGCTTAGCTCCGGCCGGCAGAGAATGATGGCAGTCGTCAGCGCTCGCGGCCGAACCAGAACGCGTCGGGCATGCGCGTCATGCCGATCCGCTCGTAAAAGCCGACGGCGTCGGGCACGGAGATCAGTGAGACGGCGACGGATGGTCCGAGCTGCCGCCGCGCTTCGTCGAGCAGGCCCTTGCCGATGCCGAGCCCTTGCGCCGATTTGCAAACGGCGAGCTCGGAAACATAGCACACCCACGAGAAGTCGGTGATGCCTCGGGCGAGGCCAATCAGCGGCTTGCCAGGCGCATTGAGGCGCGCCGTCAACACCAGATCGGCATTGGCAAGCATCGCCTTCAGACGGAGGTCGTCATCGATAGGCCGGGTGACGCCGAGGCCGGATTCCACCAGCACGCGGCGGAACTCGGCTTCGTCGAGGGCCGGTTCGCTGGCGTAGAGGACTTTGGGACGTGTTGTCATGCCGGCCAAGGTGCACCATAGGGCGGCGGTTTTGAAGCGGTCTGTGCTCCAAGACCGAGGCCAGCCGAAAACAGCCGCCTTTTATTTGCCTGCAGCTTTGTGTAAACCGGGCGCCAACACCTCCCGCAGCGAAAACAAGACGGGCAAGACCTATGGAAAAATTCACCAAGCTCACCGGCGTTGCGGCGCCGATGCCGATCGTCAACGTCGATACCGACATGATCATCCCCAAGGATTACCTCAAGACGATCAAGCGCACCGGGCTCGGCAGCGGACTGTTCGCCGAAATGCGCTACAAGGACGACGGTTCGGAAAACCCCGACTTCGTGCTCAACAAGCCGGCCTATCGCAAGGCGCAGATCCTGGTCGCCGGCGACAATTTCGGCTGCGGCTCGTCGCGCGAACATGCGCCGTGGGCGCTGCTCGATTTCGGCATACGCTGCGTCATCTCGACCTCATTCGCCGACATTTTCTACAACAACTGCTTCAAGAACGGCATCCTGCCGATCACCGTCAGCCCCGAGGACCTGGAGAAGCTGATGGACGACGCCTCGCGCGGCTCCAACGCGACGCTGTCGATCGACCTCGAAGCCAAGGAAATCCGCGGACCGGACGGCGGCGTGGTCAAGTTCGACCTCGACGACTTCAAGCGGCACTGCCTGCTCAACGGGCTCGACGATATCGGCCTGACCATGGAGAAGGCCGACGCCATCGCCTCGTTCGAGAAGAAGAACGCCGAGCTGCGCCCCTGGGCCTGAGCGGTACGATGACCCCGGCCGCGACAGGCCGGGTTCGTGGCGGCTGAACGGAGGGACATTCATGACACGTTCGCTTCTTGCGGGCGCGTGCGCGCTGGCGTGGATTCTGATGCCGGTGGCTGGTGCGCATGCACAGACCGACATGGTGCTCGTGCCGGCTGACGATGCGTCCGGCGCCGCCGACCAGGGCGCGTCGAGCAATGCGGCCCTAGGCGAAGATGTCAGCCAAGCACCGGTCCCGTTCGAGAGTGGGCAGCTGACCATCACCCAGCAGGAAGAGTATGGCGAAAAGGTGCTGGCCTATGACGGCAAGCAGCTGGCGCGCAACTACGATGTCTTCTTCGACAGGATTGTCGAGGTCGGCGGCGTCAATGTGGCGCTGGTCGATGTCGGCGACGGCGGCAATCAATGCGGCCCGGCCAAGGTGATCGTGTGGAAGCCGGAAGGCGGCACGATCCAGACGACCACCGTCGAGCAGGATGAATGCGGCGCGCCGCCGGCAGCGGTGTCCGACAGTGCCATCTATTTCGTGCCTCATCTGCTGCCGGGCGCTTCGAAGCCGGCGATGCAATGGTCGCCGACGCACGGGCTGACGACTTCCGGCAATCTCACCTATATGCCGGAGCCCGGCACCGGCTGGAAAGACGTCGATCCGTCGAAATACGACAACATCGTCGATGCCTTCCACAACGAGGCCATCTACAGGCTAGCCGAGACGCTGCTCGGCAAGGAGATGCCCGAGATGGCGACCAGCCTGCTGGTCGGCGGCGGCACCGAGAAGACCGCCTCGGGCGTCTTCTACGCCAGCGGCTGCATCCCGCATGATTGCGGCGGCAAAGACGGTTTCATGGCGATCGATTCGGCCGACCACAAGCTCTATTTTGCCCGCCGCGGTGACAAGCCCGAGCCAGATGCGTGGCCGGCTGTGAACACGTGGCCGCCAGACGTCAGGGAAGCGATGGACAGGGCGCTCGGCTCGCCGAATTAGCTTCTCTGCTTCGTGCCTTCGTTCCCGAGGCGGGGCCGAGCGGCGGCAGTCGTACCCTTAGAGCGGTTCATCGTTTCACGGAAACGCCGAACCGCTCTATCTCTTTGTTTATGCGCAATTCCGGACGGAAAACCGTTTCACACTTTTCCTGGAATTGCTCTAAAGCATCAACAAAAAAGCCCGGCGCATGGCCGGGCTGTTCCGTCGAACAGAGATTTCTATCAATCGCCATCGATCGCCGTGGCCATGCGGGCGATGGCCTGTTGATAGACGCTAGCGGAATTCCAGCCGGCAATTGCGCCCATATTCGCCTGCGCGCTCGCGCCGGCCCGCCAACCATGACCTCTGAGGAAGTTGGCGGTGGAAGCCAACGCAGTGGCCTTGTCGCGCAGATTTTTGTTGCCAACTCCATATGTCAAAACATTCCCCGGCAGGAACTGCGTGTGGCCGATCTCGCCATGCGCGGCACCGACCGACGAGGCGCTCAAAGCGCCGCTATCAACCAGCTTCAGGGCTGCAACAGCATGCGGGTAGAAGAACTCCGGGCGGCGGCAATCATAGGCAAGCGTTAAAATGGCGGAGACCGTATTCTGCTTGCCCAAGAAGGAACCGAAGCCGGTCTCCATACCCCAGATGGCGAGCAACACACCCGGCGACACGCCATAGGTCTGTTCGATCTTGCCGAACAGCGCGGCGTTCGACTTCTTCAGCGAACGGCCCTTGGAAATGATCGTGGACGCACCACGGCGCTTCATGAAAGCTTCCACCGAGCCGCTGAAAGCCTTATGGATGGCGCGGTCGACGCCGATCGTCTTTGTTGCGTAGGTCGCGCGAGCCAGAGCGGCCAGACCCTTCGAGCCTACACCGCTGGCCTTTGCTTCCTGCGCGAACTCTGCCTTCCACGCTTCGAAGCCCGCGCCCGTATTGCCGCATTGGGCGGCCTGTGCGCCTGTTGCCGCCGCAAGCATCATCGATGCCGCGGCCGCGAAAATCTTTCCCTTGGCAAAAAATGCCATGTTGCTCTCCTGGTTGCCTGGATCTTGTCCCAAATACGAATTTGCCAGCGAAACGCCCGCTTGTCACTGTTGGAGCGGACGTGCGCCCACTTGGACGCAGTACGCTCCAGCACTTTACAATCTGCGCATCGTGCTTTCCGAGAATCGGAACCGATTTTCGAGCCGCCGCGCTAAGAACTCGTTTACGCATCCTCGCCGCAGCGCTGGCGAATGCCGGAGAACTTGCTTACGATCAAGTAATTATTGTGGCGGGGGCTAAAATATTCATGGAAGACGTTGACGTCGTGGTCATCGGCGCCGGTTCGGCGGGACTTTCCGCCGCCAAGACCCTCCGTGCGGCTGGCCTTTCCTTCAAGCTGCTCGAAGCGATGAACCGTGTCGGCGGCCGCGCCTGGACCAGCGATCAGCATTTCGGCGTTCCTTTCGACATCGGCTGCGCCTGGCTGCATGCGGCTGACCGCAATCCTTACTTTCCCGAGGCGCAAGCCGCCCGCTGGACGCTTCACCATCACGACATGAATATCGACCATCTTTACTATCGCAACCGAAAGGCGAGCGAGGACGAAGAGGCCGCAATGAAGGCGGCCGATATCAGGCTGTTCGAGCTTCTGGCGGCGCATGAGGTCAAGGTTGGCGACGACGACCGTCTTTCGGCATTGCTCGCCAAAGGCCATGCGCCGCGCGCCGCGGCCACCTTCGCTGGGCCGATGGACTTCGGCGCCGACGAGGACGAGATATCGATCCGCGACTTTCAGGCCGCCGCCGATCTCGATCCGAACTATTTCACCAAGGAGGGGTTCGGCGCACTGGTCGCCCGTTTCGGCGCCGACGTGCCCGTCGAGCTGTCGACGCCGGTGCGGAAAATCCTCTGGGACGTGCCTGGCGTCGCCTGCGTCACAGATCGCGGCACCATCCGCGCCAAGGCGGCCATCGTCACCGCCTCGCCGGCGGTGCTCGCCTTCGAGGAGATCGAATTCTCGCCGGCGCTGCCCGACACGCATTTCGCTGCCTTCTTCGACCTGCCGATGGGCATGCTGACCAAGCTGCCGGTCGAAATCAGGGGCACAAGGCTCGGGCTGGCGCCGTTCGACGACCTGCTGATCGAGCGGCTGGCCAGGCACGACATCTACTTCCTTTGTTTTCCCTTCGACCTCGACCTGATGGTCGGCTTCGTCGGCGACGATTTCGCCTGGGAGATGTCGGCGGCGGGCGAGGCGGCAGGCGTCGACTTTGTCGTCGACCGGCTGTGCGCCATATTCGGCGGGGACGTGCGAAAACATGTCGGGCGCGCCATGATGACCAATTGGGGCGGCGAGCGGTTCGTGCGCGGCGCCTATGCGGCGGCCCGCCCCGGCCGTTCGCAGGCGCGCGCCGCGCTGATGCAGCCGGTGGCGGAAAAAATCTTCTTCGCCGGCGAGCATCTGGCCGGTCCGCTGATGCAGACCTGCGGCGGCGCCCGGCTGTCGGGCGAGGCGGTGGCGAGAACGGTCGCCGCCCAGCTTGCGGCAAAATAGCATTAGCAGGAACGCTGGCCGCCGACAGGCGTTTGGGCGATACGCCGCTCCGCACTATATCCGGGCCTGATGATTTGAGACCTGATGATTTGAGATTGGGATGAAGCTCTTCGATTGCCCGCATTGTGGCCACCGCCTCTATTTCGAGAATGCCCAGTGCCTGAACTGCGCCAGCCCCGTGCTCTACGATCCCGGGCAGGCGTGCTTCGTGTTGTCAGGCGCCGGCGGCGTTTTCCAGTGCACCAATGCCGACGAGTGCGCCTGCAACTGGATGGCGGAACCTGGCCATGCCTTCTGCCGCGCCTGCGAGCTGAACCAGCTGATCCCGGACCTTTCGGTCGATGGCAACCGCCGTCGCTGGATCCGCGTCGAAGCGGCAAAGAAGCGGGCAATCTATTCGCTGCTCGCCGCCGGACTGCCGGTCGTGCCCAAGCGGAACGCCGGCGACGAGGCCGGCCTCGCCTTCGACTTTCTCGCCGATCCGATCGGCGGCCCAGGCGGCGCGCGCATCCTGACCGGCCATGACAACGGCCTGATCACACTCAATGTCGCCGAGGCCGACTCGGCCGAACGCGAAAGACGGCGCGTCGAGATGGGCGAGAACTACCGCACTTTGCTCGGTCATTTCCGCCACGAGCTCGGCCACTACTACTGGGACCGCCTGATCCGCGACGACCCGCAACGGCTTGCCGCCTTCCGCGCGTTGTTCGGCGACGAGCGCGTTGATTACGAGCAGGCGCTGAAGACCTACCATGCCAAAGGTGCTGCGCCCGACTGGCAGCAGGACCACATTTCCGCCTATGCCACGTCTCATCCCTGGGAGGACTGGGCCGAGGCATGGGCACACCACCTGCACATCACCGATACGCTGGAGATGGTGCATGCGCTGAATTTTCCGCTCGGCCGACTGGAAACGGTAGAGGCCAACGAGCTGTCGCGCAGCGACACCGGCGGCGAGCTGCAACCGGCGCCATCGGAACCTGCCGCCGTTCCCGAACCGTTCGAAAAGATCCTGGCCCGCTGGCTGGTGCTGTCGGAAGCGTCCAACTCGATCAACCGCTGCATGGGCCTGCCCGACCTTTACCCCTTCGTCATCTCGGACGTGACCGCACGGAAGCTGGCCTTCGTTCATGAACTGCTGACTGACGTGAAAGAAACCGGAACAAAACGTGAGCCGGCTGAGGCGTTTTAGCCGGAACGCATGAAGCCCTGTTTCGTTTTCGTTCGTGAGGGACTATCAAAACGGAGCGAAACCATGAAGCGCATACTATTTCCTGCTGTCGCCGGAGCGCTTGTCGCGATGTCCGGCACAGCCTTGGCTGATACCGCCGTCTCGGCTGTCACCGATCTCAACGTACGCGCCGGCCCCGGCCCGCAATACCCGGTCATCGGTGTGCTCGCCGCCGGCCAGTCGGCAACGCTTGATGGCTGCATCCGAAACAGCAAATGGTGCACCATCGCCGAGGCCAATGGCCAGGGCTGGATCTATTCCGACTATGTGACGGCCGACTTCGGCGGCAGCGCGGTCGTCCTAACGGAACGCCCGGCTGACGCAGACATTGCCATCGTCGAAGCGCCCGCCGACGTCGACTATCCCGGCACCTATACAGGAGCGATCGTCGCTGGCGAGCCGATTGAGCCGATCAGACGGCCGCCGGCCGAAATCCGCACCTATATCGAGACCAACCGGGTCGACCCGGTCTATCTCGAGGGCGAGGTGGTTACGGGCGCGACCTTGCCCGACACCGTCGAGTTGCGTGAGATTCCGGACTATGAGTACCGCTATGTTTATGTGAACGGTCAGCCGGCCCTGGTCGATCCCGGCACCCGACGCATCATGTACGTCGAGCGCTGACATCATCAACCAACCAGACGGCCGCCCGGCAAGAGCCAACGGCGGCCGCCTCTGTCCGATATCGTTCACCTGAGCTTCGTGCTGGAGCGGCGTGCCCGCCGCTCCAGCCTTTTGTTCGAGCATCCGATCTTCCAAAACCGGTTCCACTTTTGGGTCCGATGCTCTAGATCATGCGACCCGATGCATCAGGCAAGGAACCCGCGTGATAACAGACCCGGCCGCCTTCGAGCATTATCGGCGCTCTCCCAACGCCAAGACGACCCTGCCGCGGCTCCTGCTCGGAACGGCGATCGTCGTCCTGTTCTGGGTGGCGACAACCATGGCAGTGCTGTTCGGCGGCACCTATCTTTTTGTTATCTGGCAGGCATCGTCTGGCACCCCGATAGAAGGAGGGGCGGTGCAGAATTTCATGGCCTCGCCCACCGGAATCCTCGCCGCGCTCGCCTCCTTTGCCGGAATCTGGCTCGGCCTGTGGGCTGCCATGCGCTGGGTCCATCGCGAGCCGCTGATGGCGCTGATCGGCACCAGCCGCCGCGTTTCGCGCTCGGGATTCCTCAAGGGATTGGCCGCGGTGCTGATCACATCGTTGCTCTCCGAAATCCTGCTCTATCTCTTGCAGCCCGACATTGCGCGCGGTGCGATCGGCCTGTCGTCCTGGCTGCTGTTCCTGATCCCGATCGCTGCGCTGACCCTGCTGCAGACCTCGTCCGAAGAGGTGCTGTTTCGCGGCTATCTTCTCAGGGGTCTGGCCAACCGGTTTCAAAACCCCGTCATCTGGGCGCTGCTGCCAGGACTTCTGTTCACTGCGATGCATTGGAGCCCAAGCTCGACGGCCGCCATCAACACCTGCGTGCTGGCCTCGATCGCCGCTTTTGCGCTGCTCCTGACGCTTGTAGTCTATGCCACGGGCAATCTCGGCGCGGCCTTCGGCGCCCATCTCGGCAACAATCTGACGGGTTTCCTGCTGATTTCGCACCAGCAAAGCTACAATTCCTTCGCGCTGTTCAACGCCAAGCCGCTCGAAGGCCCCGGCTGGACGACGCTTGATGCCGTCCTCATCGCGGCGATCGGCATCGTCTGCAGCCTGTTGACTGTCCTGCTGCTGCTGCATCCGCGCTCGCCGCTAAAGGTCGGGCCGGATATTTCGCACCCAAGCTGATGCGCATCACGCTGGTGGTCCTGCGATAAACCGAACCGGCCCGGTTCAGCGGATTCGGTCCGCACCTTGACTCCGCGGCCGATTTCCTGTCTACACGCCGCGAATTCCGCGACGAGTATCCCTCCGAGCAAGCCGACCGGGACGCCGAAGCCTCTTTGAGGTGACGTGCTGTAAATCGATCCTGGAGGCCAACATCCGGCAGCGCTGTGCGCCCCCGGGTGCTTTTTGGCTTTGAGCTTTTGCCTGGACTGGCTTTGGCTTGGACTGGCTTTGGGTTGGATACTGGGCGCGAACGCATTACCTCTCGGGCATCATCCGGGTGCCAGGGAAAGGAAGAAGAATGTTTGAATCACTGCAAGAGCGCCTTGGTTCGATCCTGAACGGCCTCACCGGCCGCGGTGCCCTGTCCGAGGCGGATGTCGCGGCGGCGCTGCGCGAGGTGCGCCGTGCGCTGCTCGAGGCCGACGTTGCGCTGGAAGTGGTGCGTTCCTTCACCGACAAGGTACGCGAGAAGGCCGTCGGCGCTGCCGTGCTGAAGTCGATCAAGCCCGGCCAGATGGTCGTCAAGATCGTTCATGACGAGCTGGTCGAGATGCTGGGCGCCGAGGGCGTCGCCATCGACCTCAATGCACCGGCTCCGGTTGTCATCATGATGGTCGGCCTGCAGGGTTCCGGCAAGACCACGACATCGGCCAAGATCGCCAAGCGCCTCACCGAGCGCCAGAACAAGAAGGTCCTGATGGCCTCGCTCGACACGCGGCGTCCCGCCGCGCAGGAGCAGCTCCGTCAGCTCGGCGAGCAGGTCAAGGTCGCCACGCTGCCGATCGTCGAGGGCCAGACGCCGGTCGACATCGCCCGCCGCGCCGTGCAGGCGGCAAAGCTCGGCGGCCATGACGTCGTCATCCTCGACACCGCGGGTCGCACCCATATCGACGAGCCGCTGATGGTCGAGATGGCCGACATCAAGAAGGTGTCGTCGCCGCACGAGATCCTTTTGGTTGCCGATTCGCTGACCGGCCAGGACGCCGTCAATCTGGTGAAAAGCTTCGATGAGCGCGTCGGCATCACCGGCCTGGTGCTGACCCGCATGGACGGCGACGGCCGTGGTGGTGCCGCACTTTCCATGCGCGCCGTCACCGGCAAGCCGATCAAGCTGATCGGCACCGGCGAGAAAATGGACGGGCTGGAGGAATTCCATCCCAAGCGCATCGCCGACCGCATCCTCGGCATGGGCGACATCATCAGCCTGGTCGAAAAGGCTGCCGAAAACATCGACGCCGAGCAGGCGGCGGCGATGGCCAAGAAGATGCAGTCGGGCAAGTTCGACCTGAATGACCTTGCCGGCCAGCTTCAGCAGATGTCGAAGATGGGCGGCATGGGCGGCATCATGGGGATGATGCCGGGCATGGGCAAGATGAAGGACCAGATGGCCGCCGCCGGTCTCGACGACAAGATGTTCGGCCGCCAGCTCGCCATCATCTCGTCAATGACCAAGGCCGAGCGCGCCAATCCCGATATTCTGAAGCACTCGCGCAAGAAGCGCATCGCCGCCGGCTCCGGCACCGATGCGGCCGAGATCAACAAGCTCCTGAAGATGCACCGCGGCATGGCCGACATGATGAAGGCGATGGGCGGCAAGGGCAAAGGCGGTGGCCTGATGCGCGGCATGATGGGCGGCCTGGCCCAGAAGATGGGTCTCGGCGGCATGATGCCAGGGGGTATGGGAGCCATGGGTGGCCCGGGCGGCATGATGGGCGGCGGCATGCCGGACCTGTCCAAGATGGACTCCAAGCAGCTCGAAGCCTTGCAGAAGCAGGCGCAGGCAGCCGGTCTCGGCGGCATGAAGGGCCTGCCCGGTGGCCTTCCAGGTGGCGGTGGCCTGCCTGGACTGCCCGGCGGCATGAAGCTTCCTGGTCTGGGCGGCGGCGGGCTTCCCGGTCTTGGCAAGAAGAAGTGAGGGCGCCATGAACGAAGAGAAGGACATGGCCGACGCACGTGCGGCGCTGGTCGACTACCGCACCTCGATCGACAACATCGACGCAGCGCTCATCTACATGCTGGCCGAGCGTTTCCGCTGCACCAAGGCGGTCGGCGAGCTGAAGGCGTCGCATGGCCTGCCGCCGGCCGATCCGGCACGCGAGCAGCAGCAGATCGCCCGCCTTCGTCAACTGGCGAAGGACGCCCATCTCGACCCGGATTTCGCAGAGAAATTCCTGAACTTCGTCGTCCGCGAAGTGATCCGACATCATGAGCAGATCGCCGCATCCAACGGCGTAACGAAAACCGGCTGAGGACCAGCCGTAAACCCGAAAATCAGAGTTTTAGGAGAAAAGAAATGCCATTGAAAATCCGGCTGGCCCGTGCGGGCTCGAAGAAGCGCCCCTATTACCACGTCGTCGTCGCCGACGCCCGTTCGCCGCGCGACGGCCGTTTCATCGAGTCCCTCGGCTCGTGGAACCCGCTGCTGCCCAAGGACGGCGAGCGCGTCAAGGTCGACGCCGACCGCGTTAAGCATTGGCTCTCGCATGGCGCCCAGCCGACCGACCGCGTGCTGCGCTTCCTCGACGAGGCCGGCATTGCCAAGCGTGAGGCCCGCTCCAACCCGAAGAAGGCCGAGCCCGGCAAGAAGGCGCAGGAGCGCGCCGCACTTCTGAAGAAGGCGCAGGACGATGCAGCCGCCGCTGTTGCCGCCGCGGCAGCCGCGCCAGCCGAGGCGGAAGCCGCGACCGCCGAATAATCCGCTTCTTATCGCCCACGGAACGGCGGGCGCTTTTGTCCGCCGTTTTATTCGTCGGAGCTATGACGCGGCCCGATCAATAGCCTGCCGGGCAGCGGGCGATGTAGACGCGTCCATATCGATCCCGATAGCGGCACCGGCCGGGTTCGGTAGCACGACCGATCAGTGCGCCGGCGAGGGCGCCGACAGCACCACCGACCACCGCACCTTCAACTTCGTCATCGGCCACTGCAGCGCCGACAGCAGCGCCCCCCAGCCCACCGACCGCGGCGCCCTGTTCTGTCCGGGAACAGGCTGCGAGCGAGGTTGCCAGTACCATCAGGACCACCAGTTTCTTCATTGTCGTTCCTCTCAAACGGGGTTTTCCGTCCTCGCCGCCACATCTTCTAACTCGCAAACGGGCGATTTGATCCAAAGTCAAAGAAGAAGGGTGCCGGCAGACCGTGCTCCTCTCTGGCGACGCGATCGCCATCGAACGGCTGTTTGAAGTCGGAGCTATCGGTTGAACAGGATCAGCGCGCGCACCCTGGGGTTGCGCAGGAAAAGGCCACCCCACAAGATGAAGCCGAGATAGACGCCGAACAGTGTGTGCGAAAACAGCGGGCTGCCGATACGTATATGCGTTGCGATGGCGCCACCGAGGTAGGCGGTGAGCAGGATGGCGCCAAGCATTGAGGTGCGCGGCACCGCATAGAGCGCGGTCGAGACCAGCCCGATGATGCCGAGCATGCGCGAGACATTGGGATCGGCCGGCCAGCCGAGCTGCACCATGGTCTGGGTGACGACATCGAGCGGCGGCGGCTTGATGACCCCGTCGAAGATCATGAACAGCACGATGAGGGCGCTGAGCCCTCGGCCGGTCCACAGCGCGCCCGGCGTGACGGATGCAGTTTGAGACATGGTCATTGGTCCTCCGGTTGTTTCGAGCCCTCTTGGCCAGGGTCGAACCAAGGACGCGGCGTGAGGCGGCGATCCGACACGCCTGCAATCTTTTGAGCGCACGGCGCTGCGATGAGCCGGGAACAAACCTTAGGAAAAATAGTATTTTTCGGCCGGGATCATTTTTGGCGGCGCCTCGCCTAGGGCCTCGAACACCGAGATTTCACAGACGCGGCACAGGCCGTCGAGGGCGAGATCGTTGGCCTCGGTGCCGAACGGGTCCTCGAGTTCCTCCGAAAGCGCGTCGAGGCCGAAGAAGGTGTAGGCGATCAGCGCCGTGAACAGCGGCGTCGCCCAGCCGGCAGTGGATGCGAGCCCAAACGGCAGCAGCAGGCAGAAGATATAGGCGGTGCGCTGCAAGAGCAGCGTGTAGGCAAACGGAAGCGGTGTCCCCATAATGCGCTCGCAGCCGGCTTGCGCTGCCGCGATTTGCGACAGGCGCTCGTCGAGGATGCGGTAGCCCATGACATCGATCGCCCCGGCCCTGTATAGCGCGGCGGCTCGCTCGCCCATCCGCCGCACCATGGCGTCGGGCGGGTTGGCCAGCTTGGCGGCACTTTCGGCGGCTTCGCCGATGAACGTGCGTGCTTCGGTCGTGGCATCCACCCGCCGAAGCAGCCCGCGCAGGAAGTGGCAGAAGGCGATCGCCTCCATCAGCAGGCCGCGCAGTTCCGCCCGGTTTTCGATCAGCCCGGTGCTGGCGCGCGCCAGATTGCGGATGTCGAAGACAAGCTGGCCCCACAGCTTGCGCGCTTCCCACCAGCGGTCATAGGCGGCATTGTTGCGGAAACCGAGATAGATCGACAGCGCCACACCGAGCAAGGCTACGGGCGCGGGGCCGGCATTGCCGAGGTCGAGCTTGAGCGCCCTGACCGCAAGCACCACCAGCGCGCCATAGACGCCGAAGCCGAAGATTTGCGGCAGGATGCGCGGCACCACCGAGCCGCGCATGATGAAGAACAGATGCAAGAATCCCGGGCGCGGGCGAACGATCATCGAAATCCCTTTCACGGACCGGCAATGATCCTGATCGGTTCCATTGTGCGATGCAATACACGCGCAAGCCCAGCCGCCAGCGACATGGCGATGTCGTCTTGCCGGCCTGGGGCCGAGCACGCTATCGAAAATCCGCGAGACATTCAGGAGCAATCGATGGCTGGCGAGACCGATCTGAAGAAACTGCTGGCAACGATGGCGCCGCAATTGCGTCCCGGCATCCATGTCTTCGCCACACTGCCGCCCGATGCGCCCGTACCAGACAGCCTCGAGCCGGTGATGCTTTTTCGCGAGCGCGAGGGGACGACGGTGATCGCGCTAGAGGAGAAAGCCAAAGCCGCTGGCCTGGAGACCGTCTTCCGCTGCCGGATGGTGACGCTGAGCATCCATTCGTCGCTGGAGGCGGTCGGCTTCCTCGCCGCTATCACCGCGCGTCTGGCCGCCGCGGGCATAGGCGTCAATCCGGTCTCGGCCTTCTACCACGACCATCTGTTTGTCCCGGCCGACAGGGCGGAGGAGGCGATAGGGGTTTTGGTGGAATTAGCGGAAGAGAGCCAGAGGTGATGCCGGTCCGATGCAACCTACCTGAGACGCCGGTGCCGCCCCTCATCCCCTGCCGGGACCTTCTCCCCGTGAACGGGGAGAAGGGAGCTAACGGCCGGAAGGCCGAGCCTGCGACCGCGGGCCGCCGGTTGTCCGGCGCCCCCGCGGAGGGCCCGCCGCGGCAGCGGCGATACGGCCCGTGAGCGAAATAACGGCCGAAGACCGAGCCCGCGACTGCGGGCCGCCGGCTTTCCGGCGCCCCCGCGGAGGGCCCGCCGCGACAGCGGCGATACGGCCCGTGAGCGAGAATCAAGCCGCCTTCTTCTTCGGCTGGATCAGTCCCCGCTCGACCAGCAGCTCGGCGATCTGCACCGCATTGAGCGCCGCGCCCTTGCGCAGATTGTCGGAGACGATCCACATCGACAGGCCGTTGTCGATGGTCGAGTCCTCGCGGATACGTGAGATGAAGGTGGCGTCCTCGCCGGCCGATTCCAGCGGCGTGATGTAGCCGCCGTCCTCGCGCTTGTCCAAGACCTGGCAGCCCGGCGCCTCGCGGAGGATATCGCGCGCCTCGTCGGCGGTGATCGGCTTTTCGAATTCGATATTGACCGCTTCCGAATGGCCGATGAACACCGGCACGCGCACGCAGGTCGCCGTCAGCTTGATCTTGGGGTCGAGCATTTTCTTGGTCTCGGCCACCATCTTCCACTCTTCCTTGGTGAAGCCGTCATCGAGGAAGACGTCGATATGCGGGATGACGTTGAAGGCGATGCGCTTGGTGAACTTCTTGACGTCGACCTGATCAGCGACGAACACGGCGCGCGTCTGCGTGAACAATTCGTCCATGCCTTCCTTGCCGGCGCCCGACACCGACTGGTAGGTGGCGACGACGACGCGCTTGATGGTGGCGAAGTCGTGCAGCGGCTTCAGCGCCACGACGAGCTGCGCCGTCGAGCAATTCGGATTGGCGATGATGTTCTTGCGGGTGAACAGCGAAATCGCGTCCGGGTTCACTTCCGGCACGATCAGCGGCACGTCCTGGTCGTAGCGGAAGGCCGACGAATTATCGATGACGACGCAGCCCTGCTTACCGATCTTCGGCGACCATTCCTTCGAGACGTTGCCGCCGGCCGACATGATGCAGATGTCGGTGTCGGAAAAATCATATTGGTCGAGCGTCCTGACCTTCAGGGTGCGGTCGCCGAACGACACTTCCGTGCCCTGGCTGCGCCGTGAGGCCAGCGCCACCACCTCGCTCACCGGAAAGCCGCGCTCTTCCAGTATGTTGAGCATTTCCCGGCCCACATTGCCCGTGGCGCCGACGATTGCAACTTTGAAACTCATCGAAATCTCCTGTCCTCTCCGCTCGGTTTTTGGAGAAAACCCGCCGGCCGATGCGGGTTTCAACCCCCGGGCCGGACCCGGGAGAGGGTGGTTAGGCCAAGGGAATCAGGCCGTTTTGGGGGTCGTTTTGCCGGTTTTGACCAAGAACATGGTTTTGCTGGAACGAGGAAACGCAGCGACGCTCCCGGCCCAATGGTTTGCATTGCGGCCGGGGATGTCGAAGGCAAGAAGCGCCATTAAAAGGCCGCGCATCGAAACTATCCCGTTCGGTGCCGGCTTTTACGCGGTTTGCGTAAAGAGTCAATCGCGATGCGGCGAGGCGGCTTGCCCTGTACAATGGCGCCGCCGCGAAGTACGAACGCAAGGATTGTCTGGCTCGTGGCGCTCCTGGCGCTCGCCGACGGATGACCCATTGCCGGGTATAAACGAATCCGAATTCCGAAAGAAGCATATGTCCAATTTCGAAGCTATAGCCCCCGCGCTGGCGAAGGCGCTGGAAAAACGCGGCTATGTCGAGCTGACACCGGTGCAGAAGGCGGTTCTCGAACTCGGGCAGGCCGATGCGCTAGTTTCGGCGCAGACCGGCTCCGGCAAGACCGTCGCCTTCGGGCTGGCTCTGGCGCCGACCCTCCTCGATGGCGCCGAGCGCTTTTCTCACGCCGCAGCACCGCTGGCGCTGGCCGTGGCGCCGACGCGGGAACTCGCCCTCCAGGTGACGCGCGAGCTCGAATGGCTCTACGAACTGACCGGCGCAGCGATAGCGTCCTGCGTTGGCGGCATGGACATGCGCACCGAGCGGCGCGTGCTGGAGCGCGGCGCCCATATCGTCGTTGGCACGCCCGGCCGCCTGCGCGACCACATCACCCGCAACTCGCTCGACATGTCTGAACTGAAGGCAGTGGTGCTCGACGAGGCCGACGAGATGCTCGATCTTGGCTTTCGCGAGGATCTGGAATTCATCCTCGACGCTGCCCCTGCCGAGCGCCGCACGCTGATGTTTTCGGCCACCGTGCCGCGCTCTATCGCCACGCTGGCCAAAGGCTACCAGCGCGATGCGGTGCGCATCTCGGCCTCCGGCGAGGAGAAGCAGCATCTCGACATCGAGTACCGGGCGCTGAGCGTAGCCCAGCCCGATCGGGAAAACGCCATCATCAACGTGCTGCGCTATTACGAGGCGAAGAACGCACTGGTGTTCTGCAACACGCGCGCTGCCGTCAATCACCTGACCGCGCGCTTCAACAACCGCAACTTTTCCGTCGTGGCGCTTTCGGGCGAGCTGAGTCAGAACGAGCGCAGCCACGCGCTGCAGGCGATGCGCGACGGCCGCGCCAAGGTCTGCATCGCCACCGACGTGGCGGCACGCGGCATCGACCTGCCCAACCTCGAACTGGTGATCCATGCCGACCTGCCGACCAATCCGGAGACGCTTCTGCACCGGAGCGGGCGGACCGGACGGGCGGGACGCAAAGGCGTCAGCGCGCTGATCGTGCCCAACAGTGCCCGCAGGCGCACCGAACGGCTGCTGCAAAGTGCTGGCCTTGCGGCGACATGGGCAAGCCCGCCTTCGGCCGACGACGTGATACGACGCGATGACGAGCGTATTCTCGCCGACCCGGCCTTCGGCGAACCGGTGAAGGAAGAGGAGCGCGGCTTCATCAATGCGCTTCTCGAGCAGCACGGCCCCGAACAGGTGGCCGCCGCGTTCGTGCGCTTGTGCCGCTCCAGCCGCTCCGCGCCCGAGGATCTTCTTGACGTCGCGCCGTTCACGCCGTCAGGCGAGCGGCTTGGCGATAGATCCGCTCGTCGCGACGAGGCGCCAAGCCGCCGCGACGATTTCGGCAACAGCGTCTGGTTTTCGCTGTCGGTGGGGCGCCGGCAGAATGCCGAGCCGCGCTGGCTGATCCCGATGCTGTGCCGGACTGGCGGCATAAGCAAGCGCGAGATCGGCGCCATCAAGATGCAGCCGGAGGAAACCTTCGTGCAGATATCAGCCGATTGGGCCGACCGGTTTCTCCAATCGATCGGCCCCGACCGCAAGCTGCAGAACAACATCGCGGTGAAGCGGCTGGACGGAACGCCCGACCTGTCGCGGGCCGGCTACCAGGAACCACGGCCGGACAAGAAACCACACCGCGGCAAGCGTACGTTCGACCAGAACGCGCCGAAATTCGAGAAGCGCGCACCGTCAGCCGATCAGCGCCCTGCCGCGCTTGAGGCAAAGCCCTGGGCAGGGAAGGCAGCGAAGGCGAAGTTCGAAGGCGCACCGGCGAAGCACAAGAAGTCGAAGAAACGGCCGGGGTAGTTCCTTGACACAGTAATCTTGACGGGTTGGAACCGAACGACAGTGAACGTCGACCGCTGCTTCCGTGTCAGATCGCAAACCCTTGGAGATTGGCCGGGACATCCCTCACTTCGTCATCCTAGGGCGGAGCAGGAGCGAAGCGACGTCGCGAGACCCTGGGATCCATGCCGTTACCCTGCGGCAGTGCTCCGGCGGACCAGAATCTGGTGCTTCTTCGCAGCCGGTAGAAGCTCCATTCCGAAACGCTGCGTTCTTCGGCTAATGTCACGGAATGGATCCTAGGGTCTGCGCTCCGCTTCGCGTTCGCTCCGCCCTAGGATGACGAAGGCATGGATAGGCTGCCTGCGGCCAGCACCTGCATTTTTCGCACACACGCACCCCTTGCGGTCTGCCGCAACTTTGAACAGTCTGTGGAGACGCGAATGGGGGATGGGCAAGGCATGCGCGGTGAAGTGCTTCACTATGACGAGGACCAGGGCTTCGGTTTCATTACCGGAGCCGACGGCAACCGCTATACTTTCGCGCGCGAGGATCTGCGCCGCGAGGCGTCGATGGCCAGAGGCGCGGCCATCGAGTTCCAGCCGGCTGGCGGACGGGCACGCGACGTTTTTCCGATCCGCGCCCAAACCGCCAGTCCGCCGGCCGCCGCAACCGTCGTCCCGTCTCAAGCCGAGAATGCGCCCGGGGCACGTCAGCCGCAACGTTTCGGCCGTTCCGCTGAAAATGGTCCCGCGACCAGTCTGTGGAGCTACTTCTGGCAAGGCCTGACTGAAAATTACTTCAATTTCGCCGGCCGCGCCCGTCGCAGGGAATATTGGGGCTATTGCCTGTTCTGGACGATCGCACTGATCGTGATCTTCGGCGTCGGCCTCTTCATCGACGACGCCATGGGCCATCTTGACGAATTGCCGGCAGTGACGGTCGGTGTTTGCGGCGCGTTTGTGCTGGCGACAATCCCGCCATGGATCGGACTGAACGTGCGTCGCCTGCACGACATCGGCTTGACCGGCTGGCTTTTTCTGGTGGTGTTTATCCCGACCATCGGCGGGCTGATCATCCTGGTCTTTGCGCTGATCCCGACGCAGGCCCGTGAAAACCAGTGGGGCCCGGTGCCGGCGGGCGTCAGGGCCTAGCTGCATCCCCGGTCGTCGCCCAGCGGACGTCGACCGCCACAGGCTCAGCCCAGGAATTTGGCGATGATCGCGTCACCCATCTCAGTGGTGCCGACTTCGGTCATGCCCTCGGACAGAATATCCCTGGTGCGCAAGCCCTGGTCGAGCACGGCGGCGATGGCGCCTTCCAAGCGGTCGGCCTCAGCCACCATGCCGAAGGAATAGCGCAGGCACATGGCGAAGGAGGCGATCATGGCGATCGGGTTGGCGATGCCCTTGCCTGATATGTCGGGCGCCGAGCCATGCACCGGCTCGTAGAGCGCCTTGCGCTTTTTCGTCTTGGCATCGGGCGCGCCGAGCGAGGCCGACGGCAGCATGCCGATCGAGCCGGTCAGCATGGCGGCGATGTCGGACAGCATGTCGCCGAACAGATTGTCGGTGACGATGACGTCGAACTGCTTGGGCCAGCGCACCAGCTGCATGCCGCCGGCATCGGCCAGCATGTGGTCGAGCTTGACGTCGGCATATCTAGCCTTGTGGGTCTGCGTGACGACCTCGTTCCACAACACACCTGATTTCATCACATTGCGCTTTTCCATCGAGGTGACGTGATTCTTGCGGGTGCGCGCCAATTCGAACGCAACTCCCGAAATGCGCTCGATCTCGAACGTGTCGTAGACCTGCGTGTCGATGCCGCGCTTCTGGCCGTTGCCGAGATCGATGATCTGCTTGGGCTCGCCGAAATAGACGCCGCCGGTGAGTTCGCGCACGATCAGTATATCGAGCCCTTCGACCACCTCCTGCTTGAGCGAGGAGGACGCCGCCAGCGCCGGATAGCAAATGGCCGGCCTGAGATTGGCGAACAGCTCCATGTCTTTGCGCAGCCGCAGCAGTCCGGCTTCCGGGCGAACCTCATACGGCACCGCATCCCATTTCGGCCCACCGACGGCGCCGAACAGCACCGCGTCGGCAGCCATCGCCTTGGCCATGTCGGCATCGGAAATCGCCGCGCCATGTGCGTCGTAGGCGCAGCCGCCGACCAGCCCCTCATCGGTGACGAAACCACTGCCGAGCCTGTCGTTCATGGCTGATATCAGCTTCTTCACCTCAGTCATCGCCTCGGGGCCGATGCCGTCGCCAGCGAGCAGGAGAAGATTTTTCGAAGCCATCGGAACCGTCCTAACTGTGGCGCATGACCCGAAATCGGAATCGATTTCGGAAAGGATTATGCGCAGAACTATAATTCGACGGCGTCCTTGCGCGTCCGAAAGGACGCCCGGCGCTGTCGTGAGCCGCGGCCTTGCTAAACGCCAAGCGGGCCATGCGCAAGCGTTTGGTTCAGAGCATCTTTGGCGATGCTTCGCGCTCCTTCTGTCCCGCCGACGTCGCGCAAGCTTCTGCGCCGTCGCCGCGCTCAGGCTGTGCGCCTGAGTGCCGTCACTTCGATCTCGATCTTCATTTCCGGCTTGTTGAGCTGGCAGACGATCATCGTCGCCGCCGGCCTGATGTCGCCAAAGGCCTCGCCGAGGATCGGAAAGACGATGTCAATGAAAGCCGCGTCGGTGATGTAGTAGTGCGTCCTTACCACATCGGCCATCTCGAAGCCGCCGTCCTGCAACGCCTTGGCGATCGTCGCCAGGCAATTGCGCGTCTGCGCCTCGACCGTCTCCGGCATCGACATGGTCGCATAATCGTAGCCGGTCGTTCCGGAAACGAAACACCAGTCGCCCTGCACCACGGCGCGCGAATAACCGGCTGCCTTCTCGAAGGGCGAGCCGGTGGAGATCAGTTTTCGCATGGGTTCCCTCAGATATTCCTTAGGCAATGTTGAGCTGAAGAAATGTCTCCGGCCATGAGCCAGGGGGGACGAATCGACAGTGCAAAACCGTGATAGGCAGGCATGTCGGCCCTGCGTTCGATCGCAGCGAGGTCGAGCGAGGCGGCTCGAACTCCTCAAGGCCCCACCAGCGGAACAGGCATCGGCCAACGCAGTGGTCTCCGTCCCGGAAGCCGAGCGGCAGCGAACGTCGATTGTTTTCAGCGGCGATTTCATGGCAGGGCGCAAGGACATTCGAGATTGGCCGAAACATCCTCCACTCCGTCATCCTAGGGCGAAGCAAGGAGCGAAGCGACGCGGCGCAGACCCTTGGATCCATGCCGTTACCTGGCGGCAGTGCTCCGGCGGACCGAACGCTACCACCCCGTTCCGCGAAAAAAGCTCGACCCATTCTGGATTGGTCTTCTCGATCAGTTCGATCTTCCATTGGCACCGTCGCGGACGCAAGCACCGTTCCGAGCCGCTGCATTCTTCGGCTGATATCCCGGAATGGTTCCCAGGGTCTGCGCTCCGCTTCGCGTCGCTCGGCCCTAGGATGACGAAGGCGTGGTGGCCTGGGGCTAATCGCCGGCGTTGGAGATTGGCGGCTGGGTGCAGGCCGGCCGCCAACGACCGTCCTCAGTCTCTTGAGGCTCAGTCAAAGAGCCAAATCCCCCTGTACACAGAAACTGGCTAGCTTTTACGGCTACGCGCCGCCAGCGTACGCAATCTCAGCGCGTTGAGGCGGATGAAGCCTTCGGCGTCCTTCTGGTCATAGGCGCCACGGTCGTCCTCGAAGGTGACCAGCGCATCGGAATAGAGCGTCTTCTTCGACTTGCGGCCGGTGACGATGACGTTGCCCTTGTAGAGTTTTAGCCGCACCGTGCCTTCGACATCTTCCTGGCTCTTGTCGATCATCGCCTGCAGCATCAGGCGCTCGGGCGCGAACCAAAAGCCGTTGTAGACCAGCTCGGCATAGCGCGGCATGAATTCGTCCTTGAGGTGGGCGGCCCCACGATCAAGCGTGATCGATTCGATCGCCCGGTGGGCTGATATCAGGATGGTGCCGCCGGGCGTCTCGTAGACGCCGCGCGATTTCATCCCGACGAAACGGTTCTCGACAAGGTCGAGCCGGCCGATGCCGTTGTCGCGGCCGAGATCGTTGAGTGCGGCCAGCATCGTCGCCGGCGACAGTTTCTTGCCGTCGAGCGCGATCGGATCGCCTTTCAGGAATTCGATTTCGATCTCGGTGACCTTGTCCGGCGCGTCCATCGGCGAGATGGTGCGCTGGTGGACGAACTCCGGCGGCTCGCTCCACGGGTCTTCCAGCACTTTGCCTTCGGAAGACGAGTGCAGCAGGTTGGCGTCGACCGAAAACGGCGCGTCGCCCTTTTTGTCCTTCGGCACCGGAATCTGGTGCTGCTCGGCGAAGTTGATCAGGTCGGTGCGCGACTTGAACGACCAGTCGCGCCATGGCGCGATGACCTTGATGTCGGGGTTGAGCGCATAGGCCGAAAGCTCGAAACGGACCTGGTCGTTGCCCTTGCCGGTGGCGCCGTGGGCGATCGCGTCGGCGCCGGTTTCTTTTGCGATCTCGACGAGGTGCTTGGAGATCAGCGGCCGTGCGATCGAGGTGCCGAGCAGGTAAGTGCCCTCATAGACGGCATTGGCGCGAAACATCGGGAAGACGAAGTCGGAAACGAACTCCTCGCGGACATCCATGATGCGGATGTCCTTGATGCCCATCATCTCGGCCTTGCGCCGCGCCGGCTCCAGCTCGCCGCCCTGGCCGAGATCGGCGGTGAAGGTAACGACCTCGGCGCCGATCTCGGTCTGCAGCCATTTCAGGATGATGGAAGTGTCAAGGCCGCCGGAATAGGCGAGCACGACCTTCTTGACGGCTTTTGCTTTTGACATTTGGCTGTTCCGCGACAGGATTCTTCGCGGGCGAGGTATCACGGCCTTTCCGGGCTGCGCAAGTGATGAACGGTCCCGGTCGCTGCTGGCATACTGGATCAGCCCTGTGCCGCCAGTCACTGGTGCAGAGAAGACGCTTGCGGTATAGGCTGCGCTTTCTTATCCAGGGGCCCGCCCATGTCCTTTATTCCCGACACCACCACGCTGATCCAGTTCGCCATCGCCACCGTGATCCTGGCGATCACGCCGGGGCCCGATATGACGCTGTTCGTGTCGCGCACGCTGAGCCATGGCCGCGCCACCGGTTTTGCCTCGATGGCCGGCGCGCTGTGCGGCACGCTGATTCACACCACGCTGGTGGTGGTCGGCATCTCGGCGCTGATCGTCGCCTCGCCGATGTCCTTCCTGGCCCTGAAGATCTTTGGCGCCGGCTATCTCGTTTTCCTGGCCTGGCAGGCGATCACCAAGGGGTCGGCGTTTTCACCAGAGAAGAAGAGCGGGCCTGAGATTTCGCTGTTTCGCGCTTGGGCGGCGGGGCTCGGCGTCAATCTGCTCAACCCGAAGATCATCCTGTTCTTCATGACCTTCCTGCCGCAGTTCGTCTCCGCGCACGACCCGAACGCGCCCGGAAAGCTGTTCTTCCTCGGTGCGATTTTCGTGGTGCTGTCGATCCCGGTAACAGCGCCGATGGTCTTTGCGGCCGAAAAATTCTCGGCGGCCATGAAGACCAGCCCGCGCGCCACACGCGTCGTCGATTATCTCTTCGCGGGGGTGTTTTCGGCCTTCGCGCTCAAGATCCTGACCGCCCAGGCGAAGTAGGCGCGGACCTTCCGGCTTGACGCCAGCTTCCGGCCGAGCGCCCGGCGCTCAGCCAGTAGAAAATGCCGCCGACCATGCCGCAGCCGACCACGGCAGCGACGACGCGCGGATCGGTGATCTCGAAATTGGCATCGGCGGTCTGATAGGCGAAGCCGAGGAAAACCGCCGCAATCACCGCACCCGCCAGCGCATAAAACAGCCAGTCGCGCCGTCCCAGGATTTCGGAGACGAGGATGGCGACCGCCGCCGGCATGAAGGCGAAATAAGCGACAAACAGTGCAACGAATGGAATCGAAAAATACAGCGAAGCAGTCGCCGTAGGCTGCGCGTGCTCCGGCGTGTAGCCCAGCGACGCCAGAAACATGATATTGAGGAAGGCGCTGGCGGCCAGCGAGGCGACAACATAGCCGATCAGGATGACGGCGAAGCGAATGAGATAGGCGACGAGACGGTTCACGCCTCGCCGTGCCCCGCGATCATCATCGCTTCCAGCGCCAGCCGGTCGACCTTGCGCATGCGTTCCGATTCCGATTTGAGCTGGCCGCAGGCGGCGAGAATATCGCGGCCGCGCGGCGTGCGGATCGGCGAAGCATAGCCGGCATTGTTGATGTAGTCGGCGAATTTCTCGATCGTCTCCCAGTCAGAGCACTGGTAATTGGTGCCGGGCCACGGGTTGAACGGGATCAGATTGATCTTGGCCGGAATGCCCTTGAGCAGCTTGATCAGACCCTTGGCGTCCTCGATCGAATCGTTGACGTCCTTCAGCATCACATATTCGAAGGTGATGCGGCGAGCGTTCGACAGGCCGGGATAGGCGCGGCAGGCGGCGATCAGCTCTTTCAATGGATATTTTTTGTTGATCGGCACCAAAAGGTCGCGCAGATCGTCATTGGTGGCGTGCAGCGAGATCGCCAGCATGACGCCGATCTCCTCGCCGGTGCGGAAGATTTCCGGCACGACACCGGAGGTCGACAGTGTGATGCGGCGCTTCGACAGCGAAAGCCCGTCGCCGTCGGAGGCTATCAGCAGCGCCTTCTTCACCGCCTCGAAATTGTAGAGCGGCTCGCCCATGCCCATCATGACGACGTTAGACACTTTCCGGCCCTCGGCCGGCACGATGGCGCCATCCGGCGTGTCGCGGTCGGGGAAATCGCCGAGCCGGTCGCGGGCGGTCAGAAGCTGGGCGAGGATTTCCTCTGATGTCAGGTTGCGCACCAGCTTCTGCGTGCCGGTGTGGCAGAAGGAACAGGTCAGCGTGCAACCGACCTGCGACGAGATGCAGAGTGTGCCGCGGCCTTCCTCGGGAATGTAGACGGTCTCGATCTCGACCGGCCGGCCGGCGCCGCGCGGCGGAAAGCGAAACAGCCATTTGCGCGTGCCGTCGGAGGAAATCTGCTCCTCGACGATCTCGGGCCTGGCGACGGTGAAATGCTTGTCGAGCTCGGCGCGCAAATCCTTGGAGATATTGAACATGCCGGCAAAGTCGGAGACGCCGCGCACATACATCCAGTGCCAGAGCTGCTGGGCGCGCATCTTGGCCTGGCGCTCCGGCACGATGCCTGACGCAACGAGGGCTGCGCCAAGCTCGGCCCGGGTCAGGCCGATCAGCGACGGTTTTTCGGCCGGCGTGGCGCGGGCGCGCAACGCCTCACGGGCGCCCTCAGTGGTGAGATCAAATGAAAGGGTCATTGTTGCACTGATATAAGCGATTTATGGCCGATTACAGCATCGTGCCCGAAATGAAGCGCGGCGCATAGCACAGGTTGGTGGCGGAGTCATGGTGACGGCGATACAAGGCCCCGCCCAATGTGCCGGCCGGCGGCGTTTTAAAAAGCAGAAAGCCGGGCTTGCGGCCCGGCTCTTACTCAAACTCCGCTTCGCCTATGGCTATTTGCACTTGGCGATGGACGACAGCGCCGCCGAAATACCTTTCAGCGAAAAGACATAGGTGGTGGTGTTGCCGCGGCCGGATTTCGCCTGCACCCTCATGTCGCTGCCGGACTTCATCGCGGCGATCAGCACCGGCTCCTCGGCGGCGTTTTCGACCCAGGCCGACTTGCCGCGGGTGAACATCGAAAAACTCTTGCCGTCGATGGTGACGGTGGCCTTGGAGTTTTCCTGGAAATTGTAGCCGGCGATGAACTGCGGCTCATAGGACACCTGCTGTCCCGGCCGCTGGCTGACGAAGAAGAACATGTCGCCATGGTCAAGCGTCGGCGGCTGCTTGTCGGTCGGCACGGTCAATACATAGCAAACCTTGCCGCCCGACGCCTGGTAGCTGTAGGTGCCCCAGGCATTGTGCTGGCCGATCTTGGTCGCCGACTGCGCCAGTGCCGGCGCTGTCACGGCCACCAGGACCAGACTCGAAATTGTAGCAATCAATCCGCGCATCGCTTTTCCCATATATGGTGCGGAGGCAGGCCGGCTCGGCGTCCTGCCCGTCGCTTCATTTTGATTTAATCTGGGTTACCAAACGGTGAACTTCCCTTCAGGAAAAGGAGATCCACCCAGGAAACCGCCGCCACCCTTGCGCCCGTCGCTCGAAAAGCGGCAGTTGCAACGTCCCTTTCGCGACTTGGAGGCCACGAAAGCGGCAAGAGTTTGACTTTTCTGCCTTATTGCCGGCTCAACTGTTGTCGGCAATCGCCTGCTTGGCGGCGCGCCGATGCGCCGGTGTGATATGGGCTTTGACGGTGGTGATCGCGGCGGTCAGCACCGCGATGTCGTCGGTAAAGCCCAGTCCGAAGACGAAGTCGGGGATGACGTCAGCCGGCAGCACGAAATAGCCGAGCGCCGCCACCAGGATGCCCTTGGCGCGCAGCGGCGTGTTCTTGTCCATGGCGCAGTAGTAGGCGGCGACCAGCTCTTCCATGAACGGGATCTGCCGGGCAGCCCGCTTGGCGGTGCGCCAGAATTTCTCGCGCACTTCGTTCGCATCGCCCGGCTTGCCGCCAAAGCCGAAGAAATCAAAACCGGATTTTTGTGCCATCAATCTCTCCCTGCCGGACGTGGCTCCACGCGCGCCTGCCAGCAGAAAATGTGGTGAAAGCAGTGCCGCACTACAAGATGCCGATGCCCGACGCAGCGATTCAGATAGGTTGGAATCCGACCGGCAGCGAACGACCACAGACCAGCGCGTTCAACCGCCGAAATAGCGGTCCATCTTCTTGGCCAGTTCGAAATCGAGCGCGGTCAGGCCGCCGGCATCATGGGTGTTCAGCGTCACGTTCACGGTCTTGTAGACATTCGACCAGTCGGGGTGATGGTCCATCTTCTCCGCCGCCAGGGCGACTCGGGTCATGAAGGCGAAGGCTTCGGAAAAATTCCTGAAGGTGAAGGTGCGCGCGATCGAGTCGCCATCCTTGGCCAGCGACCAGCCGTCGAGCCCGGCCAGCGCCTCGGCGACCGCCTCCTTGCTCAGTTTCTCTCTCGTCATAGTGGTTTCCCGTGCTATCTGGATTTGCAGTCTTCAGCATAGTGCCGGATCGATGAGCGCAAAGCCGATAAAATCCGTTCTTTTCGTCTGTCTCGGCAATATCTGCCGCTCACCACTGGCGGAGGGCGTGTTGCGCGCCGTCTTGGCGGAGCGCGGTCTCGATCGGGATATCCTGCTTGATTCGGCCGGAACCAGCGACTGGGAAGCCGGCTCGGCACCCGACCCGCGCTCGATCTCGGTCGCAGAGCGGCACGGCATCGATATTTCCGGACAGAAGGCGCGCAAGCTGACGCCGGACGATTTTTCGCGTTTCGACCTCATTCTCGCTATGGACCGATCGAATCTCCGTGATCTGAAGGCGCTGGTGCCTGCCGCCGTGCGCGACCGGGTCCATCTGTTCCTCGAGTTCGCGGAGGGAAGGGTGAGCGACGTGCCGGACCCCTATCACGAGGGGCCGGAGGCGTTTGCCTCGGTCTACCGCATGATCCGCGAAGCGTCGGAGGCGCTGGCGACGCGGCTCGAGGCACGGGTGTCGGCCCCCGACAGCGGCCAGGCCTCCTCGACGATGTAGGGTCCGCCGCCGACCGAATCGCGCGACGACATCAGGACGAAGCGGCCGACACGGAAGGGCAGCGTCGAAAAATTGCCGCGTGCCGACAGATACTGGGCGACATCGAGCGGGCTCGAATTGCGTAAGCGCGCCAAGGTCACATGCGGCATGAACTTGCGCGGATCGGCGGGGATGCCGAGGCGCTGGCAGATGCGCTCGATTTCGGCTTGCAGTGACGAAAGATCGGGCGACGCGGAGACGCCGGCCCACACCGCATGCGGTTTCTTCTGGCCGAAGGCGCCAACGCCCGACAGTGTCAGCGCGAAGGATGGGCGGTGGACCCGGTCGAGTGCGTTGGCGACCTCGTCGGCGACATGGCCCTCGACATCGCCGATGAAGCGCAGCGTCAAATGGTAGTTCTCGACATCGATCCAGCGGGCTCCGGGCAGGCCGCCCCGGAGCAGGGACAGCGAAAGGGCGGCGTCACGCGGTATTTCGAGGGCGGTGAAAAGACGCGGCATGGGTAAGCCTCCTGTCCTCGAATCGAACTCTTGTCCCTAGCGAATCATCGAAAATCGAGCGGGGCAAGCGGTTTGTTTGGTCGCACCTGGGCTAAATCAAATCGTCCGGGGAATGCGTAGCCTCATCGAAATCCAGTCCTTCAAGAGTTGCCCTTAACCACGGCAATGGCTTTTTCGACATCCGGCAGTATGCGCTCGACCATGCGGTCGATGCCCTTGGCGTTCGGGTGAAGGCCGTCCTCGAGTTGAAAGGCGGCTTCGCCGGCGACGCCGTCGAGAAAGAACGGATAGAGCGGGACGCCGTATTTTTCCGCCAGTTTTGGAAAGATCGCGTCAAAGCCGCTCTGGTAGTCGGCGCCGAGATTGGGCGCGGCGCGCATGCCGGCCAGCAGCACGGCGATCTTGCGCTGCTTCAGCTTCGCCAGCATGGCGTCCAGATTGTTTTGCGTGATGGCGGGAGAAACGCCGCGCAGCATGTCGTTGGCACCGAGTTCGAGGATGACAAGCTGCGTGCCGTCCGGCACCGACCAGTCGAGCCGCGACAGGCCGCCACTCGACGTATCGCCGGAGACGCCGGCATTGGCGACGGTCACATCGTGGCCCTTGGCGCGAAGCGCTGCCTCAAGTTTCTGGGTGAAGCCTTCGTCCAGTCCGAGGCCAAAGCCTGCCATCAGGCTGTCGCCGAAACCGACAATCTTGAAGGGCTCGGCGCGTGCCGGCGAAATGGCGCCGCAAATTCCGAGAAAAAGGATGAAGACTGGGGCAAGTGTGTGTTTGAAAGCCATGCGGCAGGCCCCATATGACGAGGAAATTTTGTTGGCGGCAGGCAGAATTCCAGCCTCCCCTCTCCCATATAGGACGATTTTATTTTGATAGAAGCCGTCATCGCGCTGAAAGACGTATCGCTGATGCTCGGTGAAGGAGCGTCTTCCGTCCATGTGCTGAAAGGTGTCAGCCTCGATGTGGCCGATGGCGAGGCGACCGGCATCGTCGGGCCATCGGGCTCGGGAAAATCGACGCTGCTGATGGTTTTGGCGGGTTTGGAAAGGGTCGATTCGGGTACGGTACGAATTGCCGGCGAATTGCTGAACGGCAAGAGCGAAGATCAAATCGCATCGTTTCGCGGTCGAAACATTGGCATCGTTTTCCAGTCCTTTCATCTCATTCCCAACATGACGGCGCTCGAAAATGTCGCAGTGCCGCTGGAACTTGCCGGCCATGCCGATCCGTTCGGGGTGGCGGCGCGGGAGCTGGAGGCGGTGGGCTTGAGCGACCGCGTCACCCACTATCCCGGCGAATTGTCCGGCGGCGAACAGCAGCGTGTGGCGATCGCGCGGGCGCTGGCGCCTTCGCCGCGCATCCTGATCGCCGACGAGCCGACCGGCAATCTCGACCAGACAACGGGGCGGCAGGTCGCCGATCTTCTGTTCGCCAAAGCGTCCGAGCGCGGCATGACGCTGGTGCTGGTCACGCACGATCCGGCGCTTGCCGCACGCTGCTCCCGGCAGGTGTCGATGCGGTCGGGCCGGATCGAGGACACGCCGGAACCTGCCCCAAAACCCGGTAAGGTGCCGGCCTGATGCCGCTGTCGCGCACGTTGAAGCTCGCCTTCCGTTTCTCGCTGCGCGAGATGCGCGGCGGGCTGTCCGGCTTCCTGATCTTCCTTGCCTGCATTGCGCTTGGCGTCGCGGCGATCGGCGGCGTCAATTCGGTGGCCCGGGCGATTACCGCCGGTGTCGCCAACGAAGGCCAGTCGCTGCTCGGCGGCGACCTTCGTTTCGAGCTCAATCAGCGCGCTGCGACGCAGGTCGAGCACGCCTTTCTCGACGGGCTGGGCACGGTGTCGCACAGCGCCAACATGCGTTCGATGGCGCGGCTCGAGGACGGTTCCGACCAGGCGCTGGTCGAGGCCAAGGCGGTCGATGGCGCCTATCCGCTCTATGGCGCGCTGATGACCGAGCCGGCGTTGTCGAAGCAGGAATTGCTCGGCGAAAAATCCGGTGTTTTCGGCGCCGCCGCACCCGACCTTTTGTTCGAGCGGCTGAACCTTGGGATCGGCGACAGGCTGAAGCTGGGCAGCGCCACCTTCGAACTGCGCGCCAGGCTCGTCAACGAGCCGGACGCGGTGTCCGACGGGTTCGGCTTTGCGCCGCGGCTGATGATCTCGACGCAAGGGCTTGCCGCTTCCAGCCTGATCCAGCCCGGCAGCCTGGTCGAGAATGCGTATAAGATCCGGCTGCCCAGCGGCGCCAGCGAAGCGCGCATCAAGGCAATCCAGGACCAGGCCGCGGCAGATTTTCCCGAGTCCGGCTGGTCGATCCGCACGCGCAGCAACGCGGCACCGGCGCTGTCTTCCAACATCGAACGGTTCTCGCAGTTCCTGACGCTGGTCGGGCTGACGGCGCTGGTGGTCGGCGGCGTCGGGGTGGCCAATGCGGTGCGCGCCTATCTCGACGGCAAGCGTGGCGTCATCGCCACCTTCAAGAGCCTGGGGGCCTCGGGCGGTTTCGTCTTTGCCGTCTACCTCGTGCAGATCCTGATGATCGCCGCCCTCGGCATCATGGCGGGCGTCGTGCTTGGCGCGCTGATGCCGTTCGCGGCGAGCGCGGCACTCCAGTCGGTCATTCCGGTGCCGGCGGAAGGCGGGTTCTATCCCGGCGCGCTCGGCATGGCGGCGCTGTTCGGGTTGCTGGTGACGCTGGCTTTCGCCTTGCTGCCGCTCGGCCGTGCGCGCGACGTGCCGGCGACGGCGCTGTTTCGCGAAATGGGTTTTGAGGGCCGCGGTTTTCCGCGCCCGCTCTACACGGCAGTGGCGCTCGGCATAGCGCTGCTGCTGGCGGCGCTGGCCATTCTGTTTTCCGGCGACCGCTATATCGCCTCGATCTTCGTCGGTGCCACCATTTTTGCTTTCCTGGTGCTGCGCATCGTCGGCGCGCTGGTGCAATGGGCCGCCAAAAAGAGCCCGCGCGTTGGCTCGACGGTGCTCAGGCTCGCCATCGGCAACATCCATCGGCCAGGTGCCTTGACGCCGTCGGTGGTGCTGTCGCTGGGGCTGGGATTGACGCTTCTGGTGACGCTGGCGCTGATCGACGGCAATCTCAGGCGGCAGATTTCCGGCAGCCTGCCGGAACGGGCGCCGAACTTCTTCTTCGTCGATATCCAGAGCAGCGATGTCGATGCGTTCTCCGCGCTGGTCAGCAGGCAAGCGCCGCAGGGCACACTGGTCAAAGTGCCGATGCTGCGCGGCCGGGTGATGGCGCTGAACGGCGTCGATGTCGACAAGGTCAGGGTTGCGCCGGAAGGGGCCTGGGTGCTGCGCGGCGATCGCGGGCTGACCTACGAGGCCAGCATTCCCGCGAATGCGACGCTGACCGAAGGCACATGGTGGCCGGACAATTATGCCGGCGAGCCGCTGGTGTCGTTTTCGGCCGAGGAAGGCAAAGAGATCGGGCTGAAACTCGGCGACACCATCACCGTCAACGTGCTTGGCCGCAACGTGACGGCGAAGATCGCCAACTTCCGCCAAGTCGAATGGGAGACCATGGGCATCAACTTCGTCATGGTGTTCTCGCCCAGCACATTTGCCGGCGCGCCGCATAGCTGGCTGGCGACGCTGACCGAAAAGGGCGCGTCGCCGGCCGACGATGCTCGTCTTCTCAACGCGGTCACCCGTGCCTTTCCGGCGGTGACGACAGTCAGGGTCAAGGACGCGCTCGACATCGTCAACCGGTTGGTGGCGCAGCTCGGCACCGCGATCAGGGCCGCGGCCGGCGTGGCGCTGATCGCCTCGGTGCTGGTGCTGGCCGGCGCGCTGGCCGCCGGCAACCGGGCCCGCATCCACGACGCAGTGGTGCTGAAGACGCTGGGCGCCACCAGGAAAACGCTGATCGCAGCCTTTTCGCTGGAATACATGCTGATCGGCCTCGCCACCGCGATGTTCGCGCTGGCGGCAGGCGGGATTGCCGCGTGGTTCGTTGTCGCGCGCGTGATGACGCTGCCATCGCATTTCATGCCTGATGTGGCGGTGGCAACCATCGTCTTTGCGCTGGTGGTCACGGTCGGAATTGGCCTCGCCGGCACCTGGCGGGTGCTGGGCCACAAGGCGGCGCCGGTGCTGCGCAACCTTTGATCTGCAAGCATATCCAGGCTCAACGCGACCAGGATTCGGTTAAATCTTGTTAATGTTGGGCTTCGGAAGGCGATAAATGCGGATTTTCGGGTCTTCACGAAGCATTACGCTCGGTTACGGTCTTGTTCTTGACGCCAATAACCATCATATTTCGCCGCAGGCATGCTGGAGCCCCGCCAGCGGCGCCGCGGTCCAAAATGGGCCGGACACCGGACGGGGCAGAAGCAATATGAGGATTTCCATGGCTGAACCCGTTCGCAATTATCAGACGCGTGCCGTGCCCGGCGCCGGCGTCGATGCTGCTATCGACCAGGGCCTGCGCGCCTATATGATCAAGGTCTACAATCTGATGGGGCTTGGCCTCCTCATCACCGGCCTCGCCGCGGTCGGAACGATTATGCTGGCCACCACTACCGATCCGGCTTCGGCGGTCGCCACGCTGCCGAACGGCGACATGCTGACCTCCTTCGGCTACGCGATCTTCGGCTCGCCGCTGAAATGGCTGGTGATCTTTGCCCCGCTCGCCGCCGTGCTGTTTCTGTCGTTCCGCGTCCAGTCGATGAGCGTTTCGGCCGCGCAGACGACGTTCTGGGTCTATGCCGGCCTCGTCGGCCTGTCGCTGTCGTCGATCTTCCTGGTCTACACGACGGCTAGCATTTCGCAGACCTTCTTCGCCACCGCAGCGGCGTTCGGTGCGCTGTCGCTTTACGGCTACACGACCAAGCGCGATCTGACCGCGTTCGGCTCGTTCCTGGTGATGGGCGTGTTCGGCCTGATCATCGCGATGGTGATCAATATCTTCCTGCAGTCGTCGGCCCTGTCCTTCGCCGTCTCGGCGCTCGGCGTGCTGATCTTTTCGGGCCTAACCGCCTATGACACGCAGAAGATCAAGGAGATGTATTTCGAGGGCGACGCCACCGACGTTGCCGGCCGCAAGGCGATCATGGGCGCGCTGACGCTCTATCTCGACTTCATCAACCTGTTCATGTTCCTGCTGCAGTTCATGGGCGACCGCCGTTAAAACGGTCCCTGCGTCTCTGGACCAGCGATTTTGGAAAGGGCGGCCCAAAGGCCGCCCTTTCTTTTTGTGCCGACCTTTGCTGTGATGGAAGGCAGATGAACGACTTGCATAAATTATGAGCAGCATCACGATACGGCCCGCGGCTTCGGCTGATCTCGATCGGATCACGGATATCTATGCCGATGCGGTGACCCATGGCACGGCGAGCTACGAACTGGAGCCGCCTGATCGCGCCGAGATGGGCCAACGCTTCGATAGTTTGATAGCGGGTGGCTTTCCCTATCTGGTGGCGGAAAAAGGGGGCATTGTGCTCGGCTATGCCTATGCCGGCCCCTTCCGGGCGCGGCCTGCGTACCGGTTTGTCGTCGAGGACTCTGTCTATGTCGCGCCGGAGGCCAAGGGCCATGGCATCGGGCTCAAGCTGATGCAAGGGCTGATCGACGCGGCCGAGGCGGCGGGCTTCCGCCAGATCATCGCGGTGATCGGCGACGGTCGGCCGGACAGTGCCTCGGTGCGGCTGCATGAAAAACTCGGCTTTCGCCATTCGGGCCGCCTGGAAGGCTCCGGCTACAAGCACGGACGCTGGCTCGATACGGTGTTCATGCAGCTGCCGATCAATGACGGAGCTCTGGTTCCGCCCGATCCCAACTCGTTGCCGGAACAGAAATTCCGCCAGCAAAATAAATAGTTAGGCTTCGACCAGCTTCAGCGTGCGGTCGAAGACGCCGAGCACGCGGCCAAGTTCCTGGCCGCGCTTAAGGATGCGGCCGCCGGCGGCAATGACGGCAAATGCGCCCTGCCGGCGCGCCAGCTTCGGATCCTTGACGATCTGGAACAGCGGCACCTCGCTGGTGCGACGGAAGACGGAAAAGACGGCGCGGTCGGTAAGATGGTCGATGGCGTAGTCGCGCCATTCATTGGCGGCGACCATGCGCCCGTAAAGCCTCAGGATCTGGTCCAATTCACGCCGGTCGAACCGCACCGGCTGGTCGAGGCGTTCGCGTCTTGCCTCATGCAGCGGGATCAGTATTGCGGATGCGTCCCCATCCTCCGTCCCACTGCCGTGATCAGTCATGCCTCGATCCCTTCGAATGAATCTTACATCAATCAAAGTTGGCGCTTTCGCCATGGAATTGCAAGCCCAGCCGGACAAAGGCTGGCGGCGCACCGTTTCCCCGGTGTCCAGTCACGTTTATAAAACGCCCGTTGGAATTGGTGATGCTTCGCCACAATCCTGCCTTCTTTTATCCGTGCTAATGCCCCAATGTCCGACGAATTTACGGGTGTTGCCTGAGACGGTTCGGTCCGGCACTGGCTCGTAAACCCCAAGCCCCCCGCCCACGGGTCTGCGTCGGATCGAACCAACCTCGGTTTTTCCTAGGGAAAAATCGAGTGCGACGATCCCAAAACCTACAATGACCGGCGTCAGAAGCAAGCTGACGTCGGTTTTTTATGTCTGGATGGAAGCGGACGCCGAGAGCGCTTTGCGTTTTGGTGGAACCAAATCCGCGCTCTCTTTACTAAGCGCGTCGCGTTTGATCGGCCTCATGCGGCGCGCTTTAGGTTGTTGTTTTATGCATGTCGTTATCGCAAAACCACTGCACACTTTTGCGCGACATGCATTATTTAACGCATTTTGTCGGACGCCAAACGAAGACGTTTGGCTGCAAAATGCTACGGGCGAGAATGCGCAGCCGGTAAAGGCTTGTGGATTAAGGCGGCGCCCAGAATGGGTCCCGGCAGGCCGTCCTTACCCACCGATTGCAGCAGCACGGCGCAGCCGCCTTTCTTGGAAATCACGCTCATCGGCAATTCGTAGCGCTGCGCCTTGCCGTGCCACATGCCGGCGGTCTGGATGCCGGAGACGGCGTTCCAGTAGGTCATGCTGCGGCCGGTGTTTTCGCCCTTGCCGATCTTGATCGTCTGCGGCGGGTCGAAATAGACGATGACGACATGGGCATCGCTGGGACCGGTCCCGGCATCGCCGGCGTCGATCGTGACGCGGTCATTGGTCCGGCTGACCTTGATGCTGACCCGCATGCCTTCGCCCGATCTTTCCATGCGGGTGAGCGCGCCGTCGACTTCCTTGCGGTTGGCGCCGCTGACATGGCTGCGGCCATTGATGACGGCCTGCGGCGTATAGACCGAGCGGCTGCCGAAGGCGCGCATATACTCATATTGCCGTTCGGTGTTCTCCTTGCGGCTCAGCGTGTCCTTCCAACCGAGATAATCCCAGTAGTCGACATGATAGGCGAGCGCGACGATATTCTGCCTGGTGGCAAGCTCGGCGAAGAATTCATCGGCCGGCAGGCAGGAATTGCAGCCCTGGCTGGTGAAGAGCTCGACCACGCCCAAGGGCTGGTCAGTCGAGGCTTTGTCAGCCTGGGGCGTGTCGGCCTCGCCGGCATGCGCATTGCCGGCAAGTCCAGCGCTGGCAAACACCGAGAGGGCCAGCGCCAATGCCGCAAGCCGCAATGGTCTTCGAGGTGTCATAGCCGTTTCGACTCCCGCCGGTGATGGCCGGCTTTATTCTGATTGGCGAAATATGTGGCAGAAGCGGCAGTCAACGGGAAGTCACGTTGCGGTGAAATTTTACCGCTGCAACCAACTGCAAGGGCGCCACAGGACGGACTACACTTCAGAGTAGATACCGATTCGGGCAACAATCAGCATGTGGCAAACTCTCCTGACGCCGGTCGACCTGTACTGCGAGCGGGTCGGGCCGGAGCTCTGGGCCGAGCCGGTCAATGCATTGACCAATCTGGCTTTTCTTGTCGCCGGGCTGTGGGGTGTCCGGGAGGTGCGCCGGCGTGGCACCGGCATCTTCGCCGAAGTGCTGGCCTGGTGGGTGGTGGCGATCGGCATCGGCTCGGCGCTGTTCCACACCTTTGCCAACTATGGCACGGTGTGGGCCGACGTGCTGCCGATCGCCGGGTTCACGCTGGCCTACACGCTGTTCAACCTGCGCTGTTTCCTCGGCATGAAATGGGGCAAGGCGATCGCCATCTTCGTCGCCTTCTATACCGTCACCGGGTTGTTGACCTGGGCCGTGCCGGACTGGCTGCGCCAGGCATCGAACGGCACGACCGGCTATCTGCCGCCCTTCCTGGCGCTCGCCTTCTTCGGCGTCATAGTGGCGGTGAGCGGCAACCGCGCCGGCTGGTACAATCTGGCGGGCTCGGCGATCTTCGCCGTGTCGGTCATCTTCAGGATGATCGATCCGCTGGTCTGCGGCAGCTTCCCGCTCGGCACGCATTTCCTGTGGCACATCCTCAACGGGCTGATGCTCGGTGTGCTGCTGGCGGCGGCGGCGCGCTTCGGGGCGCCGAAAATAGGGGAATAGGGGAATAGGGGAATAGGGGAATAGGGGAATAGGGGAATAGGTATTGTCTTCCCTACTCCCTTACTGCCCTACTCCCATACTCCCTTCCCCTATGCTGCCAGATCGCGCAGCACATATTGCAGGATGCCGCCGTTTTTGAAGTAGTCGAGTTCGTCCAGCGTATCGATGCGGCAGATGATCGGAATGTCCTTCATCCTGCCGTCGCCATAGGTGATCTTCGCGATCATCTTCTGACGCGGCTTGATGGCGCTCAGTCCGTCGATCTCGACCAGTTCGTCGCCCTTGAGGTTGAGCGAGGCCCATGAGGTGCCCTCCTCGAAGACAAAGGGGATGACCCCCATGCCGACCAGGTTCGAGCGGTGGATGCGCTCGAACGACTGAGCAATGACGGCGCGAACACCCAGCAGGTTGGTGCCCTTGGCCGCCCAGTCGCGCGACGAGCCGTTGCCGTATTCGACACCGGCGAAGATGACCAGCGGCACGCCTTCCTTCCTGTACTCCATGGCGGCGTCGTAGATCGATCTCTCTTCCTTCGACGGATAGTGGATGGTATAGCCGCCCTCGCGGCCGTTCTCGCCCAGCATGTGGTTACGGATGCGGATGTTGGCGAAGGTGCCGCGCATCATCACCTCGTGATTGCCGCGCCGCGTGCCGTACTGGTTGAAGTCGGCGACGCCGACGCCATGATCCATCAGGTACTTGCCGGCTGGCGAGGCCGCCTTGATCGAGCCGGCCGGAGAGATGTGGTCTGTCGTGATCTTGTCGCCGAACAGGCCGAGCACGCGGGCGCCCTTGATGTCGCCGATTGTCCCGAAGCCTGATGTCATGCCGGCGAAATAAGGCGGGTTCTGCACATAGGTCGAATGGTCGTCCCAGGCGTAGGTCTGGCCTTCCGGCGCCTTGACGTTCTGCCAGTATTCGTCGCCCTTGAAGACGTCGGCATATTTGCGGGCGAACAGTTCGCGCGTCACGTTCTTCTCGATGAACTCCTGGATCTCGACCGAGCTCGGCCAGATGTCCCGGAGGTAGACCGGGTTGCCGTCACGATCCTCGCCGAGCGGCTCGGTGGTCAGATCCTTGGTCACGGTCCCGGCCAGCGCGTGGGCGACGACCAGCGGCGGCGAGGCGAGGTAGTTCGCCTGCACGTCGGGCGAAACGCGGCCTTCGAAATTGCGGTTGCCGGAAAGCACCGCGGCAGCGATCAAACCTTTGTCGTTGATCGTCTTGGAGATCGGCGCCGGCAATGGGCCGGAATTGCCGATGCAGGTGGTGCAGCCGAAGCCGACCAGGTTGAAGCCGATCTGGTCGAGTTCCTTCTGCAGGCCGGACTTCTCCAGATATTCGGCGACCACCTGGCTGCCCGGCGCCAGCGATGTTTTGACCCACGGCTTCTGCTTGAGCCCGAGCCGGTTGGCGTTGCGCGCCAAAAGCCCGGCGCCGATCAGCACGCTCGGGTTCGAGGTGTTGGTGCAGGAGGTGATGGCGGCGATGACGACATCGCCATGGCCGAGATCATAGTTGGTGCCTTCGACGGCGTAGCGCTTGTCGATTTCGGCGGCCTTCTTGTATTCGGTTTCCATCGCCTTGGCGAAGCCGTCCGGAATGCCTTCAAGCGCTACGCGGCCTTCCGGACGCTTGGGACCGGCCATCGACGGCACGACACTGCCGAGATCGAGCTCGAGCAGGTCGGTGAACACCGGGTCGGCCGAGCCGGTATCGCGCCACATGCCTTGCGCCTTGGCGTATGCCTCGACCAGCGCGATGCGATTTTCCTCGCGGCCGGACATGGTGAGATAGCGGATGGTTTCGCCGTCGACCGGGAAGAAGCCGCAGGTGGCGCCATATTCGGGCGCCATGTTGCCGATAGTGGCGCGGTCGGCCAGCGTCATGTTGGACAGACCTGGACCGAAGAACTCGACGAACTTGCCGACGACGCCCTTCTTGCGCAGCATCTGGGTGACGGTGAGCACGAGGTCGGTGGCGGTGACGCCTTCCCTGAGTCTGCCGGTGAGGCGGAAGCCGATGACTTCGGGCAACAGCATGGAGACGGGCTGGCCGAGCATGGCGGCCTCGGCCTCGATGCCGCCGACGCCCCAGCCGAGCACGCCAAGACCGTTGATCATGGTGGTGTGCGAATCAGTGCCGACGCAGGTGTCGGGATAGGCGGTGGTTTCGCCGCCTTCAGTGTTGGTCCACACGACCTGGCCGAGATATTCGAGATTGACCTGGTGGCAGATGCCGGTGCCGGGCGGCACGACGCGGAAATTGCGGAAGGCCTGCTGGCCCCATTTCAGGAATTTGTAGCGTTCCTCGTTGCGCTCGTACTCAAGCTCGACATTCCTGGCGAAAGCCAGCGGCGTGCCGAATTCATCGACGATGACCGAGTGGTCGATGACCAGATCGACCGGCACCAGCGGATTGATCTTTTGCGGGTCGCCGCCGAGCGAGGCCATGGCATCGCGCATGGCGGCCAGGTCGACCACGGCCGGAACGCCGGTGAAATCCTGCATCAGCACACGGGCCGGGCGATAGGCAATCTCGACGCCGGCGGTGCCCCTGTCGGTCAGCCAGCCGGCGACCGCCTGGATGCTCTCCTTGGTGACGGAACGGCCGTCCTCGTTGCGCAGCAGGTTCTCCAGCAGAACTTTCATCGAATAGGGCAGCTGGGCGATGCCGGTGAGGCCGTTCTTCTCGGCCTCGACAAGATCATAATAAACATAGTCGGTCCCGCCCGCGGTCAGCGTGCGGCGGCAATTGAAATTATCGAGGGATTTTGACACGTGCGATCCGTCCTTGTCTGTTCAGCCTGAAAGGGAACGGACGCCGATGGCATGCAATCACGCGCAAAGGTGCGGGTACGGCCATTTCCGCTGTCCGTTCCCAGCCAACCCGAGCCGTTCAAGGCGGCGCGTGCGCTGGTTCGGCGCTAATTCGCTTCCCGTGCCGACCGCTGGCACGGATGACCCGCATATAGAGAATTTCCTGGAATAGTTCTAGACAGTCGAAAGGCTATTTTGTGCGATGCGGCAACTGCCGTGACGCGATGTTTTCGGGACGGGCAAGGAATGCGGCTGATCGCCGAAAATCTAGGCGGCGAACGCGGCGGCGAGGCGGTTTTTTCCGGCATCAACTTTGCCCTTGAGAAAGGCCAGGCGCTGATCGTCACAGGGCCGAACGGCGCGGGGAAGTCGACGCTGCTCAGGGTGGTTGCCGGGCTGCTGCCGGTGGCGGCAGGCCGTGTGCTTATCGAAGGCGGCGGCGAGGATTTTCCGTCGGTTGCCTCGGCCTGCCATTATCTCGGCCACCAGAACGCGATGAAGACGGCGCTAAGCGTCGCGGAAAATCTGCGCTTCTGGCGCGATTTTTCGGGCGCGGATTTTTTGGGCGCTGAAGAGGCGCTCGAAGCGGTCGGGCTTGATGGTCTCGGCCATCTGCCGTTCGGCTATCTCTCCACCGGGCAACGCCGCCGCGCGGCGATCGCAAAACTGCTGGTCAGCCGGCGGCCGCTGTGGCTGCTGGACGAGCCGACGGCCGGGCTGGACAAGGCATCGGAAGAGCGATTCGCGGTGCTGATGCGAAAGCATCTGGAGGGCGGAGGGATCGTTGTAGCAGCCACGCATCTGCCGCTTGGGCTGGACGGGGCAAAGGCTTTGGTGATGGGGGAGGCCGTTTGATGTCGGTGCTCCACGGCGCCCCCCTCTGTCCTGCCGGACATCTCCCCCTCAAGGGGGGAGATTGGCAGCTTCTTTGCTCCGCCTATCTTTCAACGATCGAGTTTAGCGAAGGCAATCATGACGGCCAATCTCCCCCCTTGAGGGGGAGATGTCCGGTAGGACAGAGGGGGGTGCCTGGGCAAGGGCGTCTCACACCATGCTAGCCCTCTTCCTGCGCGATATCCGCCTGAGTATCCGTGCCGGCGGCGGGGCGCTGACCGGCGTGATCTTCTTTCTCGCCGTGATCGCCACGATCCCTTTCGGCGTCGGACCGGACCTCAATTTGCTCGCCCGCATCGGCCCGGCGATCCTGTGGATCGGCGCCTTACTCGCTTGCCTGCTCGGTCTCGACCGATTGTTTCAGGCCGACCGGGAAGACGGCTCGCTCGATCTTCTGGTGCTCGGCAACGACCGGCAGATGCTGGCGCTGACCGTGCTGACGAAATGCCTGGCGCATTGGGCGGGAAGCGTGCTGCCGCTGGTCATCGCGGCACCCCTGCTCGGCCTGTTCATGAACATGGAGCCGGTCGGCATCGGCGCCACGGCGCTGACCCTTCTGGTCGGCACGCCGGCGATCACCTTCATCGGCGCTGCCGGTGCGGCGGTGGCGGTGGCGCTGCCGCGAGGCGGGCTGCTGATCTCGGTGCTGGTGCTGCCGCTGACCATTCCCGTGCTGATCTTTGGCGTCTCGGCAAGCTATGGCGCGGTGGCGAACCCCGATCCGTTCCTGCAGCCTTTCCTCATTCTGGCCGCGCTGACCTTGTTTCTTGCCGTGCTGGGCCCGATTGCAGCGGCGCTGGCGCTGCGTCATGGAGCGGACTAAATTAGACGGCCGGCTGACGTCAAAGGCTGCGGCGCTGCTGTCGATTGCGAAGCCGATGGCGCAAGGTTAAGGGAAGGCATGTTCGAACGAAGCGGAATGGCCCGGTTGAAAGTTTTTGCGCCGGCGGAGCGAACCATATGAGCGTGCATGCGCTCTACGTGACCGCCGCCTATGTCATCTCGGCCGTGGTGCTGGCTGGGCTGATCGGCTGGATCCTTTTCGACCAGCAGGCACGCAAGAGGGACCTCGCCGAGCTGGAAGCATCCGGCGTGCGGCGGCGCTCCGACAAGGCGCGGAAATCATGAGCATGGAAACGGAAACGCCGGCGCGCGGGCGGCGCCTGATCGTGCTGTTGCCGTTGGTGATTTTCCTTGGGCTGGCGGGGCTGTTCCTGACGCAGCTGCTGTCCGGCCGCGACACCTCGGAAGTGCCATCGGCGCTGATCGGCCTGCCAGCGCCGCAGACCAATCTGGCGGCGCTGGAGGGTATGATTTTGCCGGGGCTCGATTCCAGGCAGTTCGCCGGCAAGGTCACACTGGTCAACGTCTTCGCATCGTGGTGCGGGCCATGCCGCGACGAACATCCGGTGCTGCTGGCGCTGTCGCAGGACAAGCGCTTCGTCATAGCCGCGCTCAACTACAAGGATCAGCCGGAAAACGCCCGCCGGTTCCTCGGCGATCTCGGCAATCCGTTCCAGGCGATCGGCGTCGACGCGGCGGGGCGCGCGGCGATCGACTGGGGCGTCTACGGCGTGCCGGAAACCTTCGTCATCGGCAAGGACGGCAAGATCGCCTACAAGCATGTCGGCCCGCTGACCCCAGGCTCGGCGCAGACGCTGCTTTTGCCGGAGATCGAGAAGGCGCTGGCCGCGCCGGGCTAAGGCACCGGAAAGGCGATGGACGAACCAGACATCCGCGATCATTTTCTGGCCCAAGCGAAAGCCTGCGATGAACTTGGCTCGCCTTTCACCGCGAATTTATGCCGTGCGCTGGCCAAGGTTCTCGACGCAAACACCAGGACCGGGCAGGCGGTGCTCGGCTGGCCGGGCGACGCGCGCGCCGACGGCCTCGCATTGCGGGTCTGCGGTGCGCTGCATGCGTTGGTCCTGACGGGTGCCAGTGAGCGACTGGCACTGATCTATCCGCCCAACCAGACAAGCGAATCCGAGATCGCAGCGGTGCTGCCGGAGGCAATTGCGCGATCCGACGAGTGGATCGTCGCCGGCATCGCCGGCGCGCCGCAGACCAATGAAATCGCCCGGTCGGCGATGCTGCTGCCTGGATTTCTGACGGTCGCGCGGGAAACTGGCCTGCCGCTGGATCTGTGCGAGATCGGCGCCAGCGCCGGGCTCAATCTCCTGTTCGACAGCTTTCACTATCGCTACGGCGATGCCGAGTGGGGCGACCCGGCCTCCCCCGTCCGGTTGGCGCCGGAGGTGCGAGGTCGCGCTGTCCCGTTTGGTGGAGTGATCAACGTCCGCCATCGCGCCGGCTGCGACATCGCACCGGTCAATGTCGCCGACGCATCGGCGCGGGTACGGCTTCGGTCCTACATCTGGGCCGATCAGGCAGCGCGGCTGGCCCGACTCGACGCCGCGCTGTCACTTGCCGAAAAGCTTCAACCGCTGCTTGTCAAAGCGGACGCGGCGGATTTTGTCGAGAAGGCACTGGCCGCACGGCAGCAGGGCGGCGCCTTCGTGCTCTATCATTCGATCATGTGGCAATATCTGCCGCGGGCGACCAAGGATGCCATCACCGCCTCCCTGGAACAGGCGGGCAGACAGGCCGCGGCGGCTGCGCCTGTCGCAAGGCTGAAGATGGAGCCGCGCGATCCCACAAAGCAGTGGGCGGTACTCAGCCTCACTCTATGGCCCGGCGGCGAGACGCGCCGCCTGGCCCATTGCGATTACCACGGCCGCTGGATCGAATGGATTGGCTAAGTTCGATCTGCAATTTTGCTGCGCATCGCATAGTAGCTGCTCGACGCCTTGTCCCGCTCGGTGCCGAAGCGGGAAACGACATTGGTCAGGCTGTCGCCGAATTTGCGAGCAATATCAATAACTGATCCCATAGCAGCGATGTGTAAGCAAATTCTTGCGAGTAAACGGCCACGCTTGGATTAGAATTGACCTGCCCGTTATCAGGAAAATTTACGACGCACATTGACACGACCACCCGGCAACTGCTTATGTAGTGGTTAGGGAAGTATCCTTCGGGGGGAGGGTAAGTTTGCGATCTTACTGTTTTGGCTTAATGGCACCCGGATTGCTTTTGTCCGCATGTGCCCTCCCACCGCACTCGCAGGATTACTCAAAAGTATCAAGCTACGAGATAGTGCTTCGTGTGCGGTGCGAAATGAGAGATGCGGTCCGCGATCTGATGCGACAAGCTATTATTCGGCGCAACAGAGAACTTTCCAACAAATTTACCACAGATGCCGAATTTATAGATCTCAAGATTTCTAGCCTTCCTGAAAAACTCTCAGCAGATCATCGAGAGATATCAAAACGTTCTCATAGGGTACGAATTCAACCTGGATATTACCGAGACCAACACTGCACTGGGTTCGGTTGACTTCGTCGGAGCTCTGACCAGAGGAACGTTCGGATTGGGCCTTACGGCATCTGCTTCACTGGAACGGAATGGCGTTGAAAATTTCCGCAACCTAGACAGCTTCGGTCGATTGGTAACTCTTGTTCCGGACGACGAGTACTGCGAGTTAGCGCCCCGTCGCACGAAAAATTACATCTATCCAATCACCGGAGCCCTAGAACTGCGTCGGTATGCGCAAACGTTTTTAAGCATGAATCAATCTGGCAATCTTGACACATCTAAGACGCCTTACACCGTAACTTTGAAGTTCACGACGAGTGCCAAAAATTCGGTTGGTCCGTCACTCGGTCTGAATCCGCTCGGCGAGCCATTTGAGCTTTCAAAAGCATCAGGGTCCGTCTCTAACGGTCGATCTGAGGTTCACAAGGTGGCCATCACATTTGTTATGCCAACCGGGGCTGGCGAACGCGCTCTCACGATCGCGGAGCAGCGCGTCGAAGATGAACTAAATAACGTACGATTGCAGCAGGCGTTCGAGCGCCGTCGAGAATAGATGAGGAGGAACGTGAATATGGCAATAAATTTCGACGACATGCAAATTAGCACCGTTCCCGAAACGCCACCCGCAATGACACCCGAGAAAGTCTTCGAGGTCGTCGACCTCATCACTGGGATGGGCGGGAGAGAGCAGTTTTTAGCAGCCTGTCACGCCCATGGCTTCTCCTTGAACCTCCCCTCTCACGACATCGCGTTTGTCAAGCAAGCTGTACTCGACATCGCTCGAGCTAATGCTAAACGGGCGCAAAAGTTCGGTATGGGGGTCCAAGCGATCGTGCGCTCACATCCCACATGCATCTGACGATTTTCAGGTCGTTCAAATGTTTTGAAGGCTGATGCGAGCCTTCGCCATTGAAGCGAAGCTCAATGTTAAACGTTGTCGAGGGTGAAGGTTGAGCCGAGCGCCAACTCGTTCAGAGCATCGGCGAAGGCGTCGACCTGATCATCGAATTGACCGTTCGGGAATGAACAGACCTCATCGAGGAATGTTTCGTTCCACCGACCGCACAAGAGCTTCACGTAGCCGGGCCTCCGCCTGTGCCGATGCTGGTTTGGCACGAGTAGCCTTGTCGCCGGAGACCGGAAGGGTCTTTACGTCCTGACGGCCAGCAGCTTCACCTTGGTTGCTGCATCCGCCATGCCCGCTGATCCGGGGTCCTGCGGCATGCGAATCGTGACTTCCAGTCCGTCATGAGTGGCACTGTTCTTCAGTTGGTCTCGCCCTCACCGGGAGACCAGCGGCCGCGCTCGACGTCCTCGACGTAGAAAATCCCATTCCTGCGCGCCATGCGCAACCCAACGGTCCAGTCCGGCTGCTTACGGGCTTCTCTTTCGATGCTGCGAAATCCCAAGCCCTGCAACGCCGTGCGCTGGCGGGAACCGCATCAACAACCTCGAAGTCGCTACGCTGGAACATGCGACCTGAACGTGGCGCTGGCCGCTGCTGATACTGTCCGGCATAGGCATAGCTGCCCTTGTCCCGCTTGAGCTTGGCGACTGCCTCGGCCGGGAATCTCGCCGGATCCAGCAACTCGCCGTCGTAGGTGCGGGGGGATCATCCTTGAACCCTATCTGGGTTCACAAGCCTTCGTTGGGGATCGAACGCCGAACTCAGCCGTAGATCTGCTTGTGGACCTGGTAGAGCATTTCGCTGCGGTCGGCGCGCATGTCGGCCAGGTCGCGGCTGGAAAAGCTGTCGATTTCCGCGACGAGGCGGTTGTATTGCCGGCGCTTGGCGATGCTGGTGCGAGCGCGGCTCATGAGGCTGTCGAGAATCATAGCGAGGTTCCTTCTGTGCCGCATTGTTGCAGCAGGTTGTTCCTCCCTGATCGATATGGAGCATGACATAGTTATGATGCGTTGCAAAAAGAAGATGTTGCAATGCACCATTGCACTGGACGCATAGCCGGTTAACCGGGCGTGAGGCCTTCATTTGGGCCCGTCATTTGAGCAAGGGCGGCATTGCCGCGTTTTGCCCTCGATGCCTCAAGATGCGGTGAGACCGATATCAACGATCTTGCCATATCGATCGCCGGCTGGCTTGATCGCGTCGGCACTAGCGATCTGCATGACCGGGAGGAAACCATGGCCGCTGATGACTACGAGATTCTCGATCCGCGTTTTGCGCGGCTGTTCAACGGTAATGCGCAGGTGGACAAGCTGTTCACCGGATGCCGGTGGGCGGAAGGGCCGGCTTGGTTTGCGGCCGGCCGTTATGTGGTCTGGTCCGACATCCCCAACAACCGCATGCTGCGCTACGACGAGACCGACGGCAGTGTCAGCGTGTTCCGCCAGCCGTCGGGCAATTCCAACGGCAACACCGTCGACCGGCAGGGCCGGCTGGTCACTTGCGAGCATTCGGGCCGGAGGGTCAGCCGCACCGAGCATGACGGCTCGATCACCACCATCGCCGACAAATGGCGCGGCAAGCGGCTGAACTCGCCCAACGACGCAGTGGTCAGGTCCGACGGGTCGATCTGGTTCACCGACCCGACCTACGGCATCGATACGGATTATGAGGGCGACAAGGCCGAGAGCGAGATCGGCGCCTGCCATGTCTACCGGGCCGATCCCGGCACCGGTGAGATCGAAGCGGTGATCACCGATATGGTCAGGCCCAACGGGCTCGCCTTCTCGCTCGACGAGAGCAAGCTCTATGTCGTCGATACCGGCCGCACGCATGGCGCGCAGAATCCGGCGCATATGCGGGTGTTCGATGTCGATGAGGGTGGCAAGAAGGTCTCCGGGGGAAAGGTCTTCGCCGACTGCACGGCCGGCCTGTTCGATGGCTTCAGGCTCGATGACCAAGGGCGGATCTGGACGAGTGCCGCCGATGGCATCCATTGCTACGATCCGGACGGGACGCTGATCGGCAAGATCAAGGTGCCGGAAGTCGTCGCCAATTGCGTGTTCGGCGGCAACAAGCTGAACTGCCTCTACATCGCCGGCACGACCTCGCTCTACATGGTCCGGCTGATGGTCAACGGCGCAATGACCTACTGAGCGGCCGCCAAGCAATTGCAAGCACGTTGCTATGCCTTCTCGGGCGAATCGCGCCCGAGCAGATTTTACCACATGGTGTGTTTGTATTCTTCGTCCAGCCAGCGATCGGTCGCCTCGGCCGAATCGGCGAGCGCCAGCTGGTCGCGCAGGATCTGGCCGAGCGTCGGCAGCGTCGCGCGGTCGTACCAGGTTTCCGGCTTCCACAGATCGGAGCGCATGAAGGCCTTTGCGCAATGCATGTAGGCGGCCTTCACCGTCACCAGGACGACGCTTTGCGGTTCCTTGCCGTCGACGGCGAGCCGCTCGCGCAAAGCCTCATCGACGGTGATGCGGGCATCGCCGTTGACACGCAGCGTCTCGTTCATGCCCGGGATGAGGAAGAGCAGCCCGACCGAGGGGTTGAGAAGAATGTTCTCCAGCGTGTCGAGCCGGTTGTTGCCGGGCCGGTCGGGGATGGCGATGGTCTTCTCGTCAAGCACGGCGGCGAAGCCCGGTCTGTCGCCCTTCGGCGTCACATCGGCATTGCCGGCGCCGTCGGAGGAGCCGATCAGCACGAAAGGGCTTTTGCCGATGAAGGAGCGGCTGTGGCCATCCAGCGCCTTCAGTTCCTTGCGGATCGAGCCGTCGGTCGGCCGAGGCGTCTTGTAGATCGTTCTCAGCTCTTCGCGCGTGGTGACGAATTCCATGCCCTCTCCTAACCGTTACTTGCCGGCCTTCTCTTCATTTCCAGTCTTGCCTTCAAGCGAATGGCGCATGATCAGCGGCATCTGGCTGAAGGTGAAAAGAAGCGTGATCGGCATGATTCCCCAGACCTTGAAGGTAACCCAGGCGTCGGTGGAGAAATTCCGCCAGACCACTTCGTTGACAAGGGCTAGAAACAGGAAAAACAGGCCCCAGCGGAAGGTGAGTTTCTTCCAGCCCTCGGCGTCGAGCCTGAAGGCCGAATCGAAGACGTAGCCGAGCAGCGATTTGCCGAAGAACAGCCCGCCGAGCAGCACGCCGCCGAACAGCATGTTGACGATGGTCGGCTTCATCTTGATGAAGATGTCGTCCTGCAGGTAGAGCGTCAGCGCGCCGAAGACGAAGACGACGACGCCCGACACCATCGGCATGATCGGCAAGGTGCGGGTGAGCAGCCAGGACGCGGCCAGCGCGATCGCGGTCGCGGCCATGAACAGACCGGTGGCGACGAAGATCGGCCCGCCGAATTCGGCCAGCGCCGGAAATTTCTGCGACAGCCATGCGCCACGGGCGTTAGCGAAGAAGAACACCATCAATGGGCCGAGCTCCAGAATCATCTTGAGCAGCGGATTGACGCCTTCCTTCTTCTGCTTCTGCGGATCGGACGGGTCGCGTTCGAGGATGGGCGGGTTCATAGGCTTCCTTTTTGCGGATGATCCTCCAAGAAAGTCTGCGACTTCTTGGAACCATGCTTGTTAGGCCACTCCAGCGATCGCCCTGGCGAACTCGCTTGCGGAGAATGGTTCGAGGTCGTCGACCTGTTCGCCGACGCCGATGAAATAGACCGGCAATTTGTGCTTTGCCGCGATCGCCACAAGAATACCGCCGCGCGCGGTGCCGTCCAGCTTGGTCATCACCAGGCCGTTGACGCCGGCGACATTGCGGAAGATCTCGACCTGGTTGAGCGCGTTCTGGCCGGTGGTGGCGTCGACCGTCTGCAGCACGGTGTGCGGCGCCTCAGGATCGAGCTTGCCCAGCACCCGGACGATCTTTTCCAGTTCCGCCATCAGTTCGGTCTTGTTCTGCAGCCGCCCGGCGGTGTCGATGATCAGCACGTCGGAGCCGGCTTGCTTGGCCTGCTCGAAGGCGTCGTAGGCAAGACCTGCCGCATCGGCGCCAAGCTTCGAGGCGATGACCGGCGACTTGGTGCGCTCGCCCCAGATCTTCAATTGCTCGATCGCCGCGGCACGGAACGTGTCGCCGGCTGCGAGCATCACCGACAGGCCGCCGTCGGTCAGCTTTGCCGCCAGCTTGCCGATGGTCGTGGTCTTGCCGGTGCCGTTGACGCCGACGACAAGGATGACATGCGGCTTATGGCTGAGATCGAGCTCCAGCGGCATGGCGACATGGATCAGCACCTTCTCCACCTCGGCCGCCATGATGGCGCGGACTTCCGTCTCGGAGACGTCCTTGCCGTGGCGGCTGGCGGCCAGCGAATCGGTAATGCGCAGGGCCGTCTCCATGCCGAGATCGGCGCGGATCAGCACGTCCTCCAGATCCTGCAGCGTGTCCTCGTCGAGCTTGCGCTTGGTGAAGACGCCGGCGATGTTGCCGGACAGTTCCCGGGAAGAGCGGGCAAGCCCCTCCTTCATGCGCTGGAACCAAGAGCGTTTCGGTGCCGGTTCCGGCGCCTTCTGCGGCTCGGCTCTCTGCTCGACCTTCCTGGTGACGGTGACCTTGCCGGGAGCGGGCTTTGCCTCCGGTGATGGTTGCGGAACGGGCTCTGGCTCTGGTGCGATCTCGGCAAGGACCGGCTTCGCCTCGACCGGCGCCGGCTGGCGAATCGGGGGCGGGATTTCGGCCGGCGGCGCCTCAGGCTCGGGCACCGGCGAGGGGGCCTCGGCGGGCGGTGCGGTATCTTGCGCAGGTTCGCGCTGCCCATCACCCTTACCCTCTCCCCGTAAAGGACGGGGAGAGGGGGGCGTCAGCGTCGGAGCTTCTTCTTTGCCGCTTTCAAGAGGAGGCTCGGCGTGACGATCAGCACCCTTCTCCCCGTCACTATACGGGGAGAAGGTGCCGGCAGGCGGATGAGGGGCAGCGCCACGTTCGGCTGACGGAGGCTCAGTCTGGACGATCTCTGGCTGGGTCGGCTCTGGCTCAGGGATTTCCTCCGGCTCAGGCTCCGGAGCTGGCTCGCGAACGACGGGAGCGGCCTCTGACGCCGGCTGTTCGGCAGGCGCCCCTGGCTCTTCAACCGGAGCAGGCTCCGGCTGGATTTCCGGCGCGGGGGAAATGATCGGAGCGGGCTCGGCCTCTTCAACCGGCGCCGGCAGCGGCGCGGGCGGCGCTTCCGCCTTGACCGGTGGCGGAGGCGCAGCTTCTGCCTCGGGCCGGGGCTCTTCGCGTTTCAAAAATTCCGGAACAGTCTGTTCGGCGGCCGGCTTCAGCGCCTCCAGCGCATCCCATTTGATCGGCGGCAGGGGTGCGGACTCATCGATCCGCTCCTCGACCACTTCCTTCTTGCCGAACGAAAATATCTTCTTGAAAAAACCAGCCATGTTCCTGCGTCTCAGGCGGCGCGGGCGGCAAGCGGCGCCGCGATCAGGCGCGCGCCGTCATGGCCGGCGATATCAGCCTCAACGATTTCGCCCGGCGCGCCCGCGGAGACCGCAGCGAGCGTAAACCCTTCGGTGCGGCCGAGCCCGTCGCGCTCGACCAGGATGGACTGGCGTGTTCCGGCGAGTGCGGCGAGGTGACTGATATAGGCGGCGTCGCCGGCGGCGCGCAGCCGTGCCGCGCGCTGCTTGACCACCTCGCGGCGAAGCTGCGGCATGCGCGCGGCGGGGGTGCCTTCGCGCGGCGAGAACGGGAAGACGTGGAGATGCGTCAGCCCGCATTCCTCGACGATCTCCAGCGATTTTTCGAACATGGCGTCCGTCTCGGTCGGGAAGCCGGCGATGATGTCGGCGCCGAAGACGATGCCGGGGCGCAATTTGCGCAAATCCTCGCAAAAACGGATCGACTGATCCCGGTTGTGCCGGCGCTTCATCCGCTTCAGGATCATGTCGTCACCCGCCTGCAGCGACAGATGCAGATGCGGCATCAGCCTGGGCTCGGTGGCAATGGCATCGAGCAGATCGTCGTCGGCCTCGATCGAATCAATCGAGGAGAGGCGCAGGCGTTTTACGTCAGGCACCTGCTTCAGGATTGTCTTGACCAACTTGCCGAGTTTCGGGCTGCCAGGCAGGTCGGCGCCGAAACTGGTCATGTCGACGCCGGTCAGCACGATCTCGGCATAACCATTGCCGCTCAGCCGCTTGACCTGTTCGACCGCGGCGCCCATCGGCACCGAGCGCGAATTGCCGCGGCCATAGGGGATGATGCAGAAAGTGCAGCGGTGGTCGCAGCCGTTCTGCACCTGGACGAAGGCCCGCGCCCGGCCTTCGATGGCGTCGACCATGTGGCCGGCCGTCTCGCGTAACGAGAAGATATCGTTGACGCGGGCCTTCTCGGTATCGTTGACGCCGAAATCCGGCAGCGCGCGATAGGAATGCGCCTTCAGCTTTTCCTCGTTGCCGAGGACGAGATCGACCTCGTCCATGGCGACGAAATTCTGCGGCTCGATCTGTGCGGCGCAGCCGGTGACGATGATGCGGGCCTGCGGGTTCTCGCGGCGGGCCTTGCGGATCGACTGTTTTGCCTGGCGCACCGCCTCGCCGGTGACGGCGCAAGTGTTGAAGATGATGGCGCCGCCTTCCAGCGCGCCGAGGCCGGCGCTTTCCGCCTCTCGCCGCATCACCTCGGATTCGTAGGTGTTCAGCCGGCAACCGAAGGTGACGACGTCAACACCTTTGGGAAGAGTGGGACCTTTGGGAAGAGTGGGGCCCCTGGAAGGAACGGGAACCTTGTTGGCAAGAGGAGCCATCAGGCGGCGCTTTCGGTGTCGCGGGCCCACACGCCGGTCGACGGGTCGAAGCTGCCGGAAAATTCCCATTCGGCGGCACCGGTGAGGATAACGTGGTCGTCGCCGCGCCATTCGACATGCAAGGAGTCGCCGCCGGGCGTCACCAGAGAGACGCTGCGTCCGGTCCGCCTGGTGCGCGCGGCAGCGACGACGGCGGCACAAGCCGCCGTACCGCAGGCCTTGGTCAGGCCGGCGCCGCGCTCCCAGGTGCGGATGACCATCGTCTCGGGTGAGGTCACCCGTGCGATGGTGATGTTGGCGCGTTCGGGGAAGATCGGGTGGCTTTCGAGCAGCGGGCCGAAGCGGTCGAGTTCGTAAGACCAGACGTCGCGGTCGACCCAGAAGATAGCGTGCGGATTGCCCATCGACACGACCGAAGGCGAGTGCAGCACAGGCGCATCGATCGGGCCAATCTGCAGCTCGATCATGCGGGTGTCACGGAATTCCTCGGCCAGCGGAATATCCTGCCAGCCAAAACGCGGCTTGCCCATGTCGACCGAGATCAGCCCGTCGGCGTGTTCTTCGGCGTTGAGGATGCCGGCGACCGTCTCGAAGGCGAATGTCTTCTGGCCGGTCTCGGCAGCAAGTGCCTGCACCACGCAGCGCATGCCGTTGCCGCAGGCCTGCGCGCCGGTTCCGTCGGAATTCAGGATGTCGATGAAAAAGGCGGTGCCCGGCGTCCTGGCGTCGTGGATCGCCATGATCTGATCGAATTTCGTCGCGGCATCGGCATTGAGCGCAAGAGCGGCAGCCGGCGTCACCCGATCGGCGCGACCGCGCATGTCGGCAACGATGATCTCGTTGCCGATGCCGTTCATCTTGGCGAAGGGGGCAGTACTTGCCATGGATCGAAAGGTCTCATGCCGGTTTGGCGCCTATATGGCGGATACCGGCCGAAATTACCAGTGTGCGGACGCGTCAGAGCGACGTGTGTCCCTTGGACACACAAAGCACGCGCTGACGCTTTGAACCGGCGCATCGTGCTTTCCGAAAATCGATTCCGATTTTTCGGGCCGATGCGTCTAACGCGCGTCGCGTTTGAACGGATTCATACGGCGCGCTTAAAGCTCTTGTTTTTATGCATGTCGTTATCGCAAACCGCTTCGCACTTTTGCGCGACATGCATTTTAGGCCACCGCGAAGACGCCAAGCATGACCAGCAGGAAGATGATCAGCACGATGCCGATGAGAATACGGGCGCCGGTGGCGGCGGCCCCGGCCAATGCCGGCATGCCGAGCAGGCTGGCTGCGGCCGCGATAATCAGAAGAATGACAATCCATTTGATCATGGGGAAATCCCTCGCAGCCGACGGTTGTAGATGACCAGCAACGCGTTTACGACGTCGCAGGTTCCCCCTGAAGCCGGTCGCCTGCCTAGAGCGGTGGCACGTCCCAGACCTCGCCGGGACGTAGGGCGCGAAAGCGTTCTTGCGGGATACCTTGATCGTCGAGGGCCTCGCCAAGCTTTCTCGCCGGTTCGTCGATCGGCTCGTTGGTGAGCCGGAACGTGCCCCAATGGCAGCCGGCGGCATAGGCGGCGTTGCACAAAAGCATGCCTTGCACCGCCTCCTCCGGGTTCTGGTGGTGAGGCGCCATGAACCAGCGCGGCTCGTAGGCGCCGATCGGCAGGATAGCGAGGCGGAAGCCGCCGTGCATTTCAGCCATCAGCCGGTAATTGATGCCGTCGTGGAAACCGGTGTCGCCGGCGAAATAGACCTTTCCGCCCGGCGTCTCGACCACAAAACCAGCCCAAAGCGCCATGCGCCGGTCGCGGGTGCCGCGCGCCGACCAGTGGTGCACCGGCTCGACATGGACGGCGACGTCCTTGCCGATCTCGAACCGCTCGCCCCAGTCATGCACGGAAAGCCGCATGCCGGGAACGCCATCGTCGATGATGGCGTCGTTGCCGAGCGGTGTCAGCACCAGCAGGTCGTGCTTTGTCTTCAGCCGCTTCAGCGTGGCGAGGTCGAGATGGTCGTAGTGGTTGTGGCTGACCAATACGAGGTCGATCGGCGGCAGGTTGGAAAAGGCGATACCCGGCGGATTGACCCGTTTCGGCCCGGCAAAGGAGAGCGGCGAGACGCGCCGCGACCAGACCGGGTCGGTGAGGATGTTCAGGCCGGCTGTCTGGATGAGCAGCGTGGAATGGCCGACCATGGTCAGCCTCAGTTCGGAGCCGTCGATCTGCTTGGCCGGTGTCGCCTGATGAAACGGGCTCGGATTCGCCGCCGGCCATTTCGAGCGTTCGCCGCCCAGCTGCCACTTCAAAAGATCGGAAAAACGGGCGGGCGGCTTGCCGTTGGGATTGAAGAACAAGGTGCCGTCGAAATGATCGCTCGGTGGGCCGCTATAGTAGCGATTGGCAGCCCTTTTTCTCGCAGCCAAGGTTTCGCCTCCGGCAGGGTTCCGTTTCATCAGAGATAGGACCGAAGCGGGCTGGCGCAAGCATTTGCGGCCGGACACCAAGGCACGCCTGTCCAGGCAAACACGCTGCGCGGTCTCGGGTCAGATCCTTAGGGCAGGCTTTCAGGCGGCACGCATCTTGTGGTAAAATTGCAACAGATGCTGACGCAAATTGTATTTTAACCATATCGGGTTGAAATTTCGCCACCTTCTCCATCTTGGTGAAGGGGATATTGTGCGGACGGCAGCCCCAGCCGGATCCGACGGAGGTTTGAAATGGATTTTTCGAAAACCGGTCTGCTGGCCGTATCGCTTGCCGCGCTCGTTGCGAGCGGCTGTTCAACGTCACGGTTCTCGCCGATGGACCAGGAGCAGCCGTCGCCGCTGCAAGCCGCGCCCTCTGGCAAGGTGACCGCAAATCAGTTGCCGCCGCCGGCGTCGCCGGGCACGGCCGACCCGTCGAAGTTTCCGACGGCGCCGCAAGGGACGCTAAACCCCCAGGTCGCCTCGCTGCCGCCGGACGGGACGGCTCCGGCCGGCGCCCCGGATCTTACCGCAAGCAGCGTCGCCGGCGTGTGGAAAGCCAGCGTGTCCGGCCAGAGCTGTCAGGTGGCGACGCCGCAGACCAAATTCGGCGCCGGCTACCGCGCTGGACCGCTGCATTGCCCGGCGCCGATCGACGGCATCAAATCTTGGAACGTCGCCGGCAAGCAGTTGACGCTGTACGACGAGAATGGCGGCACGCTGGCACGGCTCTATTCCTCGGGCGGAGAGAAATTCGACGGCCAGACTTCCAACGGCCTGCCGATCTCGCTTACAAGAGGCTGACCAGCCGCTTTATTGTTTTTACGCAATTCCGGACGGAAAACCGCTTTTCCTGGAATTGCTTCCAGAACGACGTGACCGATGCATCTGCGTGACGGCCTTCAGACCCATGCGACCGTCCGGCAGCGCTACGACCATTTGGTCGATACGGGCCTGATCGACCGCGATCCGGCACAGGAGCGGATCGTCGCTGCACTCGACCGGCTGGTCGACGAGATTTCGGCAAAGCGGTTGGCGCACAAATCGAGCGCGCTGGGCTGGCTGTTCGCCCGCAAGCGTGAAACGCGCGGGGCCGTCAAGGGCCTCTACATCCATGGCGGCGTCGGCCGCGGCAAGACCATGCTGATGGACATGTTCTTCGAGCTGGTGCCGGTCAGGCGCAAGCGCCGTGTGCATTTCAATGACTTCATGGCCGATGTGCAGGATCGCATCCAGAAGCACCGGCAGGCGCGTAAAGAGGGCGCCGTCAGCGAGGACGACCCGATCGCGCCGGTGGCCCGCGCGCTGGCCGACGAAGCCTGGGTGCTGTGCTTCGACGAGTTTTCCGTCACCGACATCGCCGACGCGATGATCCTGTCCCGGCTGTTCTCGGCGCTGTTTGCCAACGGCGTCGTGCTGGTCGCCACGTCCAATGTCGCGCCGCAGGATCTCTACCGGGAGGGCTTGAACCGCAAGCTTTTCCTGCCCTTCATCGGCATCCTGGAGCGGCATGCGCAGGTGCTGGCGCTGGATGCCGACAAGGACTATCGGCTAGACAAGCTGAGCCGCCTGCCGGTCTATGTCACCCCTGACGATGCCGCCGCCGATGCTGTCCTCGACGAGGCCTGGGAAGTGATGACGCGTGGCCGGCCGACCGCCGAGGCGGCATTGACGGTAAAGGGCCGGCAGGTCGTGGTGCCGCGTGCTGCCGGCGAAGCAGCGCGGTTTTCCTTTGCCGATCTTTGCGAAAAACCGCACGGTGCCCGTGATTTCCTGGCCATTGCCGGCCGCTTCTCGACCATTTTCATCGACCATGTGCCGGTGCTCGGCGAAGGCAGACGCAACGAAGCCAAGCGCTTCATCCTGCTGATCGACACGCTCTACGACCATCATGTGCGGCTGGTGGTGAGCGCCGCTGCGCCACCAACGCAGCTGTATACGGCCAAGCGCGGCACCGAGGTCTTCGAGTTCGAGCGCACGGCGTCACGGCTGATCGAGATGCAGAGCCACGACTGGCTGGAGGATTGGACGGAGCGGCAGAAGGCGAAGGTGTGGCCGCCGGAAGCGCAGCAGGCGCAGGCTTAGAGATCTAGTTTCGCCACCCTTCTGGCGATTGGCGAAACCCGGCGTGGCGGCTTATCTCCCTCCTCGAGGGGGAGATGGCCGGCAGGCCAGAAGGGGGTCGGTCCGACCGGGTTCGGCGCAGATGGCGCCGGTGCTTCACGCGCAGCGACCCCCTCTGTCGCCTTCGGCGACATCTCCCCCTCAAGGGGGGAGATTTGGCGCTCGCATCACAAGGGCGTCATCGCCGGGAAGCAGCCTTCTTATTCCATCTTCATTGTGTAAATATCCCAAAGTCGGCTTTATTCTTTTGACGTTTACGTAACTCCCATTGTTTCTAACCGATTGAAATTATTCACTCCGAAATAATCGTTTGAATTTCTTTTGCCCCGGGGCTATTGGGTGCGGCGAAATCCTGCGGCTTCCCCGCAGCATTCCGGCCTCCTTCCTCGGCGCCGTTATCAAATTCGTGAAGGATTTGGGCGCCGTCACAGTCTAAAGGGAAAACATCCTGACATGGCACGCAACAAGATAGCGCTCATCGGCTCGGGCATGATCGGCGGCACGCTCGCCCACATGATCGGCCTCAAGGATCTCGGCGACGTTGTGCTGTTCGATATCGCCGAGGGCATCCCGCAAGGCAAGGGGCTGGATATCGCGCAGTCGTCGCCGGTCGATGGTTTCGATTCCAGGCTGACCGGTGTCAACGATTACGCCGGCATAGAGGGCGCCGACGTCTGCATCGTCACCGCCGGCGTGCCGCGCAAGCCCGGCATGAGCCGCGACGACCTTCTCGGCATCAATCTGAAGGTCATGGAGCAGGTTGGCGCGGGTCTCAAGAAATACGCGCCGAAAGCCTTTGTCATCTGCATCACCAACCCGCTCGACGCCATGGTCTGGGCGCTGCAGAAGTTTTCCGGCCTGCCGAAGAGCCATGTCGTCGGCATGGCCGGCGTGCTGGACAGTTCGCGCTTCCGCTATTTCCTGGCCGAGGAATTCAAGGTCTCGGTCGAGGATGTCACCGCTTTCGTGCTCGGCGGCCATGGCGATTCCATGGTGCCGATGATCCGCTATTCGACCGTTGCCGGCATCCCGCTGCCCGACCTCGTCAAGATGGGCTGGACATCGAAGGAAAAGCTCGACCAGATCGTGCAGCGCACCCGCGACGGCGGCGCCGAGATCGTCGGCCTGCTTAAGACCGGCTCGGCCTTCTACGCACCGGCCGCCTCCGCGATCGCCATGGCTGAAGCCTATCTCAAGGACAAGAAACGCGTGCTGCCCTGTGCCGCGCATCTCTCCGGCCAGTATGGTGTCAAGAACACCTATGTCGGCGTGCCGGTGGTGATCGGCGCCGGCGGCGTCGAGCGCATCATCGAGATCGAGCTCAGCAGACCAGAGCAGAAGATGTTCGACAATTCGGTGGCGGCGGTGCAGGGCCTGTGCGAGGCCTGCGTCAAGATCGCTCCGCAACTCGCCGCCAAGTGACCCGGAGATATCTAGCATGAACATCCATGAATATCAGGGCAAGGCGCTGCTGAAGGGCTTTGGCGCACCGGTGGCCGAAGGCGTGCCGGTGTTTAGGGCAAGCGAGGCGGAAGCTGCCGCCAAGGCACTGCCCGGCCCGCTCTATGTGGTGAAGAGCCAGATCCATGCCGGCGGCCGCGGCAAGGGCAAGTTTAGGGAACTCGGTCCCGACGCCAAGGGCGGCGTGCGGCTGGCGAAATCGGTGGCCGAGGTCGTCGCCAACGCCAAGGAAATGCTTGGCCATACGCTGGTCACCAAGCAGACCGGCCCGGCGGGCAAGCAGGTCAACCGCCTCTACATCGAGGATGGCGCCGACATCGAGCGCGAGCTCTATTTGTCGCTGCTGGTCGACCGCTCCGTCGGCCGCATCGCCTTCGTTGTCTCGACCGAGGGCGGCATGGACATCGAGGCGGTCGCCCACGACACGCCGGAAAAGATCATCACCGTCGCCATCGACCCGGAAAAAGGCATAACGGCGAATGATTTGAAAGAACTCAACGGCGCGCTGAAGCTCGACGGCGACGCCGCCAAGGACGGCGAGACACTGTTCCCGATCCTCTACAAGGCCTTTCTGGAGAAGGACATGAGCCTGCTTGAGGTCAACCCGCTGATCGTCATGAAAAACGGCCGGCTGCGCGTGCTCGACGCAAAAGTGTCATTCGACAACAACGCGCTGTTCCGCCATCCCGACGCGATGGAGCTGCGCGACATTACCGAAGAGGACGAGAAGGAGATCGAGGCGTCGAAATACGACCTCGCCTATGTCGCTCTCGACGGCAATATCGGCTGCATGGTCAACGGCGCCGGCCTCGCCATGGCGACGATGGATATCATCAAGCTCTACGGCGCCGAGCCCGCCAACTTCCTCGATGTCGGCGGCGGCGCGTCGAAAGAGAAGGTGACGGCGGCGTTCAAGATCATAACCAAGGATCCGGCGGTCAAGGGCATCCTGATCAACATCTTCGGCGGCATCATGAAGTGCGACATCATCGCCGAGGGCGTGATCGCAGCAGTCAAGGAAGTCGGGCTGCAAGTGCCGCTGGTGGTGCGGCTTGAAGGCACCAATGCCGAGCTCGGCAAGAAGATCATCAACGACAGCGGGCTCAACGTCGTCTCGGCCGACGACCTCGACGACGCTGCCAAGAAGATCGTGGCGGCGGTGAAGGGCTGATCTGGTGCCTCCGCACAAGATAAATCTGGTCGAGGCGGCGGATCAGAAGATCAAAAAGGTCTTCGATCCCCATATCGCCGGCGACGTCAATGACGCCCAGGTCAAGATCGCCAAGTTCGGCGATGTCTTCGACTGGCACGCGCATGACAATGAGGACGAGGCGTTCCTCGTGCTGCGCGGCCGCATCGCCATCGATTTCCGCGACGGCACGGTGGAGCTTGGCAGCGGCGAGTTCATCGTCGTGCCGCGGTCCGTCGAGCATCGGCCGCGCTCGCTGAGCGAGGAGCCGGTGGTGCTGATGTTCGAGCCGGCGACGACGCTCAACACCGGCAACGCCAAGAGCGACCTCACCGTCGCCGACCTCAAGCGACTGTAGAAACTTGCGAATGCTACACAGTTACACATATACCGTGTGATGTTTGCAGGAGAAGAGCGAAATGAAGAATATCACTCTGGCGGTCGAAGATGAGGTTCTGGAGCAGGTCAAGCTGGTGGCTGCCGAACAGCGAACGACCGTCAATGCCATGGTGCGGGAGTTTTTCGCGACAGTGGCCACGAAGCGGCGCGCCAAGGACGAGGCACGGCAAGCCCTGCTGAAGCTTGCCCGCGAGGCGGCAGGCGACATGGGCGGTAAGAAGTGGAACCGGGAAGTTCTCTATGACCGCTGAGTGCTTCCTCGACACAAACGTTCTCGTCTATGCCGCCATCGGACACAAATCCGAGCGCGCGAAGTACGAGCGCGCCGTAAAGTTGATCGCCAAGGAAGACTATTCGACCTCCGCACAGGTGCTGCAGGAGTTCTATGTGAACGTAACCAAACGAGCGGATGTCACACTGGCGCCAGCGAAGGCGGCTGAGTGGGTCGCAGCGATCTCGATGAAGCCCTGCCAGGATTTGGATAGCGCGGTCGTCATGCGGGGCATCGAGAACTCCCAACGCTACCAGATTTCATATTGGGATGGCGCAATCATCGCCGCCGCCGAGCGCCTTGGCGTCAAGACACTTTACACCGAAGACCTCAACCACGGGCAGGTTTATGGCTCTGTGGTCGCCATCAACCCCTTCCGCACTCACTGATCAGGTCGCAAAAATGTCCATTCTCGTCGACAAGAACACCAAGGTGCTCGTGCAGGGCCTGACCGGCAAGACCGGCACGTTCCACACCGAACAGGCGCTGGCCTATCATGGGACAAAAATGGTCGGCGGCATCCACCCGAAGAAGGGCGGCGAAACGTGGACCGGCGCCAAGGGCGAGAGCCTGCCGATCTTTTCTACGGTTGCCGAAGGCAAGGCAACGACCGGTGCCAATGCTTCCGTCGTCTATGTGCCGCCGGCAGGGGCGGCCGAAGCGATCCTGGAAGCGATCGAAGCCGAGATCCCGCTGATCATCTGCATCACCGAGGGCATCCCGGTGATCGACATGATCAAGGTCAAGGCGCGGCTCGACCGCTCGACATCGCGACTGATCGGCCCCAACTGCCCCGGCGTCCTGACTCCCAACGAATGCAAGATCGGCATCATGCCCGGCAACATCTTCCGCAAGGGCTCGGTCGGCGTTGTTTCCCGCTCGGGAACGCTTACCTATGAGGCAGTGTTCCAGACCACCAATGTCGGCCTCGGCCAGACCACCGCCGTCGGCATCGGTGGCGACCCCGTCAAAGGCACGGAGTTCATCGACGTGCTGGAGATGTTCCTCGCCGACGACGAGACCCAGTCGATCATCATGATCGGCGAGATCGGTGGCTCGGCCGAGGAAGACGCCGCGCAGTTCCTCAAGGACGAAGCCAAGCGTGGCCGCAAGAAGCCGATGGCCGGTTTCATCGCCGGGCGTACGGCCCCGGCCGGCCGCACCATGGGTCACGCGGGCGCGGTGATTTCCGGCGGCAAGGGCGGCGCGGAAGACAAGATCGCGGCGATGGAATCGGCCGGGATCAAGGTATCGCCGTCGCCAGCACGGCTGGGCACGACGCTGGTCGAGGCGATCAAAGGTTAGGGCAGTAAGGGAGTAGGGCAGTATGGGAGTAGGGGAATAGGAAGACGGGACGAACGTTGGCAAGAGCCTACTTTCCCTACTGCCTTACTCCCTTACTGCCCTACTCCCCTCCAAAAAAGGAGACGGAGCGCAGCCTCCGCTGAGTGACATGGCAAGACAAGATCAGGCCAACGACCAGTTTTCGCTTACCTCTTTCCTCTATGGCGGCAATGCCGACTATATCGATGCGCTCTACGCCGCCTATGAGGACGATCCCGCTTCGGTCGATCCCGAATGGCAGGATTTCTTCGCGGCGCTCAAGGACGACGCCGGCGATGTCCGCAAGAATGCCAAGGGCGCCTCATGGGCGAAGCCCTCGTGGCCGCTGCAGGCCAATGGTGAGTTGGTGTCGGCGCTCGACGGCGATTGGGGCATCGTCGAGAAGCACATCGAGAAGAAGGTCCAGCACAAGGCGGTGATGAACGGCGTCACCCTTTCCGATGCAGACGTGCATCAGGCGACGCGTGATTCCGTGCGCGCCATCATGATGATCCGCGCCTACCGCATGCGTGGCCATTTGCACGCCAATCTCGACCCGCTCGGCATCGCCAAGCTCGAGGATTACAACGAGCTGTCGCCGGAAAATTACGGCTTCACATCAGCCGATTACGATCGCCCGATCTTCCTCGACAATGTGCTCGGGCTCGAATTCGGCACCATCCGGCAGATGCTCGACATATTGACCCGCACCTATTGCTCGACGCTCGGCGTCGAGTTCATGCATATTTCCGATCCCGAGGAGAAGGCCTGGATCCAGGCGCGCATCGAGGGCACCGACAAGGAGATCTCCTTCACCGCTGCCGGCAAGAGGGCGATCCTGCAGAAGCTGGTCGAGGCCGAAGGCTTCGAGCAGTTCATCGACGTCAAGTACAAGGGCACCAAGCGCTTCGGCCTTGACGGCGCAGAAGCGCTGATCCCGGCGCTGGAGCAGATCGTCAAGCGCGGCGGCCAGCTCGGCATGAAGGAGATCGTGCTCGGCATGGCGCATCGCGGCCGGCTGAACGTGCTCTCCCAGGTGATGGCCAAGCCGCACCGCGCGATCTTCCACGAATTCAAGGGCGGCTCGGCCGCACCCGACGAGGTCGAGGGCTCGGGCGACGTGAAGTACCATCTCGGTGCTTCGTCGGACCGCGAGTTCGACGGCAACAAGGTGCACCTGTCGCTGACCGCCAATCCCTCGCATCTGGAAATCGTCGATCCGGTGGTGATGGGCAAGGCGCGGGCTAAGCAGGACTCTCTGTTCGGCCGCAGCCGCGAGGAGATCGTGCCGCTGGAAGAACGCGCCAAGGTGCTGCCGCTGCTCCTGCACGGCGACGCCGCGTTTGCCGGCCAGGGCGTGATTGCCGAAATCCTCGGCCTGTCGGGACTGCGCGGCCACCGCGTCGCCGGCACGCTGCATTTCATCATCAACAACCAGATCGGCTTCACCACCAATCCGCGCTTCTCGCGCTCGTCGCCCTATCCGTCGGATGTGGCCAAGATGATCGAGGCGCCGATCTTCCACGTCAATGGCGACGATCCGGAAGCCGTGGTCCATGCCACCAAGGTGGCGATCGAATTCCGCATGAAGTTCCACAAGCCCGTCGTGGTCGACATGTTCTGCTACCGCCGCTTCGGCCACAATGAGGGCGACGAACCGGCGTTCACCCAGCCGATCATGTACCGGAACATCCGCAACCATAAGACGACGGTGCAGATCTATGCCGACCGGCTGATCGCCGAAGGCCACATCACCCAGGCCGAATTCGACAAGATGAAGGCCGACTGGCGGGCACATCTCGAGCAGGAATTCGAGGTCGGCCAGCACTATAAGCCCAACAAGGCCGACTGGCTGGATGGCGCCTGGTCGGGCCTGCGCACGGCCGACAACCAGGACGAACAGCGGCGCGGCAAGACCGCCGTGCCGGTCAAGACGCTGAAGGAGATCGGCAAGAAGCTGACCGAGGTGCCGAAGGATTTCGAGGCGCACAAGACGATCCTGCGGTTTCTCGAGAATCGCCGCCAGGCGATCGAGTCGGGCGAAGGGATCGACTGGTCGACGGCCGAGGCGCTGGCCTTCGGCGCCATTCTGCTCGACGGCAATCCGGTCCGGCTTTCCGGACAGGATTCGGAGCGCGGCACGTTCTCGCAACGCCACTCCGTGCTCTACGATCAGCGCGACGAGACACGCTTTATCCCGCTCAACAATCTGTCGGCGGCGCAGGCCGGCTTCGAGGTCATCAACTCGATGCTGTCGGAAGAGGCCGTGCTCGGCTTTGAATATGGCTACAGCCTGGCCGAGCCGAAGGCGCTGACGCTTTGGGAAGCCCAGTTCGGCGATTTCGCCAATGGCGCCCAGGTGGTGTTCGACCAGTTCATCTCGTCGGGCGAGCGCAAGTGGCTCAGAATGTCGGGCCTCGTCTGCCTGCTGCCACATGGCTATGAAGGCCAGGGGCCGGAGCATTCGTCGGCCAGGCTCGAGCGCTTCCTGCAGCTTTGCGCCGAAGACAACATGCAAGTGGCCTACTGCACGACGCCGGCCAACTACTTCCACATCCTGCGGCGGCAGTTGAAGCGGGATTTCCGCAAGCCGCTGATCCTGATGACGCCGAAGTCGCTGCTGCGCCACAAGCGGGCGGTGTCGACGCTGCCGGAGATGTCGGGCGAAAGCGCGTTCCACCGGCTGTTGTGGGACGATGCCCAGCAGCTCCCCGGCCAGGCGATCAAGCTCACCAAGGATTCGAAGATCCGCCGTGTCGTGCTCTGCTCGGGCAAGGTCTATTACGACCTCTACGAGGAGCGCGAGAAGCGCGGCATCAACGACATCTACCTGCTGCGCGTCGAACAGCTCTATCCGTTCCCGGCCAAGGCGCTGATCACCGAACTATCACGCTTCCGCAACGCCGAGATGGTGTGGTGCCAGGAGGAGCCCAAGAATATGGGCGCCTGGTCGTTCATCGATCCGTATCTGGAATGGGTGCTGGCGCATATCGACGCCAAGCATCAGCGGGTGCGCTATACCGGCCGGCCGGCCGCGGCGTCGCCGGCGACCGGATTGATGTCGAAGCATCTCGCCCAGCTTGCCGCCCTGCTCGAAGACGCGCTCGGTGAATAGAACAGAGCTCGGCGAATAGAACAGAACCGACAGAAAAACGGACAGGCACAATGGCTACCGAAATCCGCGTCCCCACTCTTGGCGAATCCGTCACCGAGGCGACCATCGGCAAATGGTTCAAGAAGGTGGGCGACGCGATCGCCACCGACGAGCCGCTGGTCGAGCTCGAAACCGACAAGGTAACGGTGGAAGTGCCGGCCGCGGCCGCGGGAACGCTTAGCGAAATCGCCGTCAAGGAAGGCGAGACGGTCGAAGTCGGCGCTTTGCTCGGCATGATTTCGGCGGGCGACGGGGCAAAAGCGGCAGCACCCGCGAAGGCGGCAACTCCCGAACCAAAGCAGGACGCGGTATCGCAGGCCTCGGCGCCGACCGCGGCATCCACCGTCAAGCAAGCCGCGGCCGAGACCGCCAAGATCGCCGGCGACGCCGGGCCGATCGAGGCGCGCACAATGCCGCCGGCGCCAGCGGCGGCGAAGCTGCTGGCCGAGAGCAATCTCGCGGTCGACCAGGTCCCGGGTTCCGGCAAGCGCGGCCAGGTGCTGAAGGGCGACGTGCTCGACGCGATCGCCAGGGGCGCACCGTCGCAACCGGCCGAGACACCGAAGGCGCCTGCGCCCGTCGCCGCCCGTGCGCCGTCCTCGGCCGACGACGCGTCGCGCGAAGAGCGCGTGCGCATGACCAAGTTGCGGCAGACCATCGCGCGCCGCCTCAAGGAAGCGCAGTCGACCGCCGCCATGCTGACCACCTTCAACGAGGTGGACATGAGCGCGGTGATGGCGCTCAGGACCAAATACAAGGATGTGTTCGAGAAGAAGCACGGCGTGAAGCTGGGCTTCATGGGCTTCTTCACCAAGGCCGTCACCCATGCGTTGAAGGAAATCCCTTCCGTCAATGCCGAGATCGACGGCACCGACATCATCTTCAAGAACTACGCCCATATCGGCGTCGCCGTCGGCACCGAAAAAGGCCTCGTCGTGCCGGTGGTGCGCGATGCCGACCAGATGTCGATCGCCGAGATCGAGAAGGAGATCGGCCGGCTGGGCGTCGCCGCACGTGACGGCAAGCTGTCGGTGGCCGATATGCAGGGCGGCACCTTCACCATTTCCAATGGCGGCGTCTACGGGTCGCTGATGTCGACGCCGATCCTCAACGCGCCGCAGTCGGGCATTCTGGGTATGCACAAGATCCAGGAGCGGCCGGTGGTGGTCGGCGGCCAGATCGTGATCCGGCCGATGATGTATCTGGCGCTCTCCTACGATCACCGCATCGTCGACGGTAAGGAAGCGGTGACCTTCCTGGTCCGGGTCAAGGAAAGCCTGGAGGATCCGGAGCGGCTGGTGCTCGACCTCTAGGGGACCGGTCGAGGTGTGCCGGGGAATGGATCTGCGCCACCGAATGATCTCTTCTCGTTTGCGCTCCGGATTGTTTTTCACACTGTGCGCGGCCGGCGTTGCGCAGACGGGATCGGCAGCCTTTGCCGCCTGCCCGCTCGAGCTCGCCGTCTATGGCGATGCCGAAAACGCGGCCGAGATCGATTTCAGGCCGACCGGCGGGTCGGCTGTGGTCACCAACACGTTCAAGATGGTGCTCGATAACGATGTCGTGCTCGACGGGATCGTCATGTGGACGCAAGGCGTGGCGCGGCCGCATGGTTCGCTGTTGTACAAATGCCCGACAGGCGACGTTACCGGCGACGAACTCGCCGCCTGCACTTTGTGGGAGGGGGTCGTCTACAGTGCTGACGACAAGGGCAACATCGCCCTGCTGCCGGCCGAAGGTGTCGATGCCCCGAAGACCCTGATCTTTCCTGACCTCGGACCGTCGCTGCAGATGTCGGCCGCCTATGGCACCAATGGGTTTTCGAAAGTGCCGTGGGATGTTTTTTCGTTAAAGGGCTGTCAGGAATGAGCGCGACCAAAAAAGTGCTGCTGGTGACCGGCGGCAGCCGCGGCATCGGCGCCGCCACATCCAGGCTTGCCGCCAAGGCTGGATATCGTGTTGTGGTCAACTATGCCTCGAACGAGGCTGCCGCCGCAGCACTTGTCGAGGCGATCGCTCAGGACGGCGGCGAAGCGCTGGCCATCAGGGGCGACGTCGGCAGCGAGGCCGATATTCAGGCGATGTTCGAGAGGATCGATCGCGCCTTCGGCTCGCTCGATGCGCTCGTCAACAATGCTGGCGTGGTCGACCGCAGGGCGCGTGTCGATGAAATGAGCGGAGCAAGGCTGGAGCGCATGATGCGCATCAACGTCATTGGCTCGATGCTCTGTGCCCGCGAAGCGGTGAAGCGCATGTCGACCAGCCATGGCGGCAAGGGCGGCGCCATCGTGAATATTTCCTCGATTGCTGCAAGAATTGGCGGAGCGGGCGAATATGTCGACTACGCCGCCTCGAAGGGCGCGATCGATTCCTTCACCATTGGCCTGGCGCGCGAAGTGGCCGGCGAAGGCATCCGCGTCAACGCGGTCAGCCCAGGCATCATCGATACCGAAATTCACGCCTCCGGCGGACAGCCGGATCGCGTCGAGAGGATGCGTCACGCCGTGCCCCTGCAAAGGGCGGGAACCGCCGAAGAGGTCGCCGCGGCAATTCTTTGGCTCCTGTCGGACGGGGCGTCCTTTACGACAGGCGCGAATTTGGAAGTGGGCGGCGGCCGCTAATCCCAGCCAAGGCTAAGTGCCAGACCAGAAGGACAAAACATGGCTTATGACGTCGTTATCATCGGATCGGGGCCAGGCGGCTATGTCTGCGCTATCAAGGCGGCACAGCTCGGCCTGAAAACGGCGGTGGTCGAGAAGAACCCGACCTTCGGCGGCACCTGCCTCAATATCGGCTGCATCCCGTCCAAGGCGCTGCTCCATGCCTCCGAGGTGTTCGCCGAGGCCGGCCATTCCTTCGACACGCTCGGCGTCGAAATCAGCGCGCCGAAGCTGAGCCTGAAGAAGATGATGGCGCACAAGGACGCGACGGTGGCGTCCAACGTCAACGGCGTCGCCTTCCTGTTCAAGAAGAACAAGATCGACTCGTTTCGCGGCACCGGCAAGATCTTGTCCGCCGGCAAGGTGTCGGTGACCGGCGAGGATGGCAAGGTCGAGGAGATCGAGACCAAAAACATCGTCATCGCCACCGGCTCCGACGTCGCCGGCATCCCGGGCGTCAACGTCGACATCGACGAGAAGGTGATCATGTCCTCGACCGGCGCACTGTCGCTGGACAAGGTGCCGGGCCATCTGGTCGTGGTCGGCGGAGGCGTCATCGGCCTGGAGCTCGGCTCGGTATGGGCGCGGCTCGGCGCCAAGGTCACCGTCGTCGAGTTCCTCGACACCATTCTCGGCGGCATGGACGGCGAAGTCGCCAAACAGTTCCAGCGCATGCTGTCCAAGCAAGGCATCGAATTCAGGCTCGGCGCCAAGGTGACCGGTGTCGCCAAGGCCAAGAAGGGTGCCACCGTCACCTTCGAGCCGGTCAAGGGGGGGGCTGCCGAGACGATCGAGGCGGATGCGGTGCTGATCGCGACGGGACGCCGGGCCTATTCGGACAGTCTTGGGCTGAAGGAGGCCGGCGTCGAGGTCGACGAGCGCGGTCGAGTCAAGACGGACGGCCATCTCAAGACCAATGTACCGGGCATCTACGCCATCGGCGATGTCATCGCCGGGCCGATGCTCGCCCACAAGGCCGAGGACGAGGGGGTGGCGGTGGCCGAGACCATGGCCGGCCAGGCCGGCCATGTGAATTACGAGGTGATCCCGAACGTCGTTTACACCAGTCCGGAAATCGCCTCGGTCGGCAAGACGGAGGAAGAGCTGAAAGCGGCCGGCATCGACTACAAGGCCGGCAAGTTTCCATTCACCGCCAATGGCCGGGCGCGCGCCATGCTGCATACCGACGGCTTCGTGAAGATCTTGGCGGACAAGCAGAGCGACCGCGTGCTCGGCGTCCACATTGTCGGCTTCGGCGCCGGCGAGATGATCCACGAGGCAGCGGTGCTGATGGAGTTCGGCGGCTCGTCGGAAGATCTTGCCCGCACCTGCCATGCCCATCCGACCATGTCGGAAGCGGTGAAGGAAGCGGCACTGGCGACCTTCTTCAAGCCGATCCATATGTAGGCCACCTCCGGCAGCCATCTGACGGCTTAAAGCAAAACGGCCCGCTTTTCAGCGGGCCGTTCGTATTTGGAGTCAGCAGCGGATCACTGCGGGGCTGGTGCGGGCGCCGGAGCAGGCGCCGGCTCTGCGGGCGCGGGCGCAGGCTCAGCAGGTGCCGGGGCTGGCGCAGGCTCTGCGGGCGCGGGCGCAGGCTCAGCAGGTGCCGGGGCTGGCGCAGGCTCTGCCGGAGGAGGCGTCGGTTCAGCGGGCGCTGGCGCCGGCGTCGTGGCGGCAGGCGGTTCAGCAGGCTCAGGCGCTTCACCGCTTCTCCCAAAAACATAGTAAGCGACAATAGCCAGAATAACGACAACCAGGGCGATCAGCCAGCCGGTGGCGCCGCCACCCGACCTGGGAGGGGGTGTCGGAGTGGTGTACGGGTCGTTTGGATTCGCCATAAAAGTGTCCTCCGTGGATGAAAAGTATCAATCAACACACTTCAACGCGCAATCGTTGAACAGGTTTCACGCTAGAGATCGAAAACGCCGAAAACAGGGCAATCTTCGCCTGGAATCGTTTGTCTGCACGCACTTTACTCGCAAAATTCGCGGAGATCGAGCCAAAAACAAACCTTTTCGACCTCCCGTACTGAGACAACCTTCCGTGATTCGGGAACGCATCGCCCCGAATCACGTCTTGCCGGATACGCAACTAAACCGTGCAACTATTCGACGGCAGTGACAATGTAGCCTGCCTTGCGGAAATCCTCGACCAGGCCTTCCGCGCCCGGAAGGTGCAGGGCGCCGACCGCCATGAAGGCGTTGCCCTTAGCGAGGATCGGCCTGGCATGGTCGATCATCACCTTGTTGCGGCGGGTGATCATGGTTTCCTCGAAGGCGGCATAGCCCGCCGAATCGTCTTCGCCGCCGGGAAGGACGGCACGAAACAGCGGCCAGAACATGCCGATGTCGCCGCGCTGGTAGAGCACGATCATAGTTTCGTTGACGTCGCTCATTCTGTCGCCGAGTTTCAATGTGTCGACGAGGCCCTTCATGTGAAAAGCGAGCGGCAGCGAGGCCATGGCGCGAAGCTGGTCGGCGATGGTCTCCAACCCATCGACGGCCTTGCCTGAGGCTTTGGCGTCCTGCGCAAGCTTGATGTCGAGCACCGGCGTGCCGCCGGCCTGGCGGGCCAGTTCACAAGCCGGGAGCGCGACCATGGTCGACAGCATCCACGGTTTCATCTTGGCGACACTCGCCGGCGGGATGCCGCGCGCGTCGAGCGCCTTGTTCACCGCCGCCGCATCGTCCGGCGACAGCAGCGAGGACAGCGTGGTGCTGTCGGTGAACATCATCAGCTCCGGCTCTTTCAGGAACGCCGCCATCATCTTCTGCTGATCGAGCACCTCCGTGGTCTCGATGACGATAGTGTCGGCGGCGTCGAAGGCCTTCTGCGCGGCGGGCGGTAGCGTGGTCACACGCGGGTCGGTCATGTGCATGGTGCCGAACAGGAAGGACGGTCTTTCCCCCGCCTTTTCCAGTTTCCACAATAGGCCCTTGCCGTTCGGTGTCGCGGCCGCTTCGGCCTCGATCTTGCGGTAGCTGGCCGGGTCGTCCTTCTGCAAGGCCGACAGCATGTCGGCGCCAGCGCAGGCCGGGGTTTCAGCGCGCGCCTTGCCGGCGGCGAGCAGCGCGAGGATGAGGAAAGAGAGAAAAAACAGGACGTTGAGCGCCACGAGCAGCTTTAGCGACGCAAGGACCGTGCGGTCGGCGATGGCAATGACGCGGTTCATGGCTCGCTTTCTAGAGAGAAAGAACGGCGAAACGGTTAACCGGCGCGGCAAAATTGTCTCAGACATGGCTCCACGACTCATTTCCTGGCTGCAACTTTGCGAAATCACGCATCGGTTACGCCCGCGGATGGGACGCTTCATAGATTTCGAGCAGCCTCGCGGTGTCGACGCCGGTGTAGATCTGCGTCGTCGACAGGCTGGCGTGGCCCAAAAGTTCCTGGATGGTGCGCAGGTCGCCGCCGCGTCCAAGCAGATGCGTGGCGAAGGAATGGCGCAAGGCGTGCGGCGTGGCGGTGTCGGGCAGATTGAGCGCCGAGCGCAGCCTGGCCATGTCGCGCTGGACGATGGCCGGGTTGAGTGGGCCGCCGCGGGCGCCGCGAAACAGCAGGCCTTTCGGATCGAGATGATAGGGGCAGAGCCGGCGGTATTCGGCGACCGCCCGCAGCGCGATCGGCAGCACCGGCACCAGCCGCGTCTTGCCGCCCTTGCCGGTGACGCGCAGCACCTTATCGCCGGGAGCCGACAGATCGGCACCCGACAGACCAAGCGCCTCGGAAATGCGCAGGCCCGAACCGTAGAGCAGCGTCAGCACGGCGGCGTTGCGGGCGGCGATCCACGGTTCCTCCGCCAACTGGCCTTCCACCGAAACGACGTGTTTCGCATCGCTTGCCGTCAGCGGCTTGGGCAGCGACTTCGGCTGCCGTGGCGCGCGCAGTGCGGCGGCACCCGCCGCATTGACGAGGCCGCGCCGCTCCAGAAAGCGCAGCAGCGAGCGGATGCCGGCCAGCCCGCGTCCGAGCGTGCGGGCGCCGGCGCCTCCGGCGCGGCGGGCGGCAAGAAAGCCCCGCAGATCGGCCGGGCGCAGATCGGCGATATCCGAAATGCCGGGCGAGCCGCCGCAATGGCCGGTCAGGAAGTGCAGGAACTGGCGCGTATCGCGCTCATAGGCCTCCACCGTTTCCGGCGACAGCCGGCGTTCGCGCGCCAGCATCTTCAGCCAGCTTTCGCGGGCCGCCTGAAGGTCTGGTTTGGCCGGAATGAGGAATTCCTGCATTGCGCTCTTCCGATGCCGTTCTTCGATTCTGGGCCATCTTCCGGCAGCCGGGTTAGGAAGCGGTGAAGAGCCGCGTCATTGAAATGATAAGAGGGTGGAGTTAGAGCAAGGCAAAGGAACCACCGATGACCAAACCGCAAAACCCCGTCCTGATGGCCGTGATCGGCGCCGCCCACGGCATCAAGGGCGAATTGCGCGTGAAGACCTTCACCGGCGATCCGCTGGCGCTGGCCGACTACGGGCCGCTCTATGCCAGGGACGGCCGCGCCTTCCAGATCGTCGACATCAGGCCGGCCAACACGGTCGTCGTGGTGCGCTTCAAGGGTATCAGCGACCGCAACGCCGCCGAGGCGCTCGCCGGCACGGAATTATTCGTCGACCGCTCGATGCTGCCTGACGATGGCGAAGAGGACGAATTCTATCACGCCGATCTCGTCGGGCTGGCGGTCCGGGACGATACCGGTGCTGACATCGGCAAGGTCGTTGCCGTGCATAATTTCGGCGGCGGCGACATTCTCGACGTGACGCTTGGCGAGCGCAAAGGCGTGCTGATCCCGTTCACGCAGGCCGCCGTGCCTGACGTGTCGATCAAAGAGGGCTTCCTCCGCATCGATCCGGCGGCGGCGGGCTTGATCGATGACGAAGACGGCGATGCACCCGGCCGCGATGGTTTCGACCCGAAGGGCAGGCCGCGCGGGCCGAAGGACGCCGGGGGCAACCGGTGAGTTTTTCCGCCTCGGTGCTGACGCTCTATCCCGAGATGTTTCCCGGCGCGCTCGGCCTGTCGCTGGCCGGCCGGGCGCTGGAGACCGGCACGTGGTCGCTGGAAGCAATCCAGATCCGCGATTTCGCCAGCGATCGCCATCGCACCGTCGACGACACGCCGGCAGGCGGCGGCGCCGGCATGGTGATGCGCGCGGATGTCTTGGCCAAGGCGATCGACCATACCTCGCTGCCGGGCGATCCACGGCCACGGCTGCTAATGAGTCCGCGTGGAAAACCGCTGACACAGGCCCGCGTGCGCGAACTTGCCGCCGGGCCGGGCGTCGTCATCGTCTGCGGCCGCTTCGAGGGCGTCGACCAACGGGCTATCGAGGCGCGGGGGCTTGAGGAGGTCTCGATCGGCGACTTCATTCTCTCCGGCGGCGAGCCGGCAGCGCTCGCGCTGCTCGATGCCGTGGTGCGGCTGTTGCCCGGCGTAATGGGCAACGCGGTGTCGGGCGATGAAGAGAGCTTTGAAAACGGCCTGCTCGAACATCCGCACTACACGCGGCCGCAGGAATTCGAGGGCCGGCAAATCCCCGAGGTTCTCACTTCGGGCAATCACAAGAAGATCGCCGCATGGCGGCGGGCGGAGGCGGAAAAATTGACGAAGGAGCGGCGGCCGGACCTGTTAGCTGCTCACCCCTTGGTGAAATAGTAAAAGGCCAGGAACACGCCGACCCCAACGACGAAGCCACGCACGGCAATTTGCGGCACGCGCTTGGCGATCCAGACGCCGGCATAGCCGCCCAGCGCGGCGCCTGGTATCATCACTATGGCCTGCGGCCAGGCGATGACATCGCCGGAGATGAAGACCACGATGGCTACCGCCGCGATGACCACGGCCAGCATGTTCTTCAGCGCGTTCAGTCGGTGATAGTCGCCGGCCTGGGTGAGACCGAGCGTCGCCAGCATCATGACGCCCATGCCGGCGCCGAAGAAGCCGCCATAGACGGCGGTGGCGAATTGCGCCAAGGAACCGACCAGCGAACCCACCGCGGCCTCATGCCCCGGCTTGGGCGCCGGCTTCAGCCACGGCCCGGCGGCGAACAGCGCCGTTGCCGCGAGCAGCAGCCAGGGCACCAGGACGCGGAACGACGGATTGTCGAGCGCCAGAAGGATGAGCGCGCCGGCCAGCGCGCCGACAGCCGAGATAAGGCCGAGCAGCAATGCGCCGCGCCAGAAATGCTTGATGTCGGACCAGTAAGCGAGCGTCGAGGTGATGTAGCCGGGAAACTGTGTCACCGACGAGGTGGCGTTGGCGACGATCGGCGGCAAGCCGACCAGCGACATGGCGCCGAAGGATATGAACGTCCCGCCTCCGGCTATGGCGTTGACGGCACCTGAGAGAAAGCCCGCGAAAAAGAGCAGGGCCGCATCGAGAACTGGCATGGAGGTGTTGCCGCCGGAGGAAAGTCACGTTTTCCCCGGCTTAAAAAGCTTGGGCCTTCGACGCAACCCCTGCGCTGAAAGATTGCAATGTCGGCCAACGACCAAAAAAGAACACGGCGAAGGCGTGACAAAGCGTCGAAATAGCTGTATGTGCGCGCCGAACCGGAAGAACAATCTGCCAAGAGCGATCTTCTGGCCCGTCAACAATGGCGGTGTAGTCGCCCCTGCCCGATGTTCCCGAACCCCAGATGGTCTCGAACAAAGGGCATAGCCGAGCGGTCGATGGAACTGCAAGGCGAGTGTCGGACGCTCTGACTGTCGGAAGAACAAGAAGTGGATTTTTGAGATGGATATCCTCCGTCAGCTCGAGGCCGAACAGGCCGCCAAGATCGAAGCCAAGCGCAAGCTTCCCGAATTCCAGCCCGGCGACACCGTGCGCGTCCAGGTCCGCGTGACCGAAGGCACCCGCACCCGCGTCCAGGCTTATGAGGGCGTCGTCATCGCCCGCGCCGGCGCCGGCTTCCAGGAGAACTTCACCGTTCGCAAGATTTCCTACGGCGAAGGCGTGGAGCGCGTGTTCCCGGTCTTTTCGCCGATGGTCGAGGGCGTCGAGATCGTGCGCCGCGGCAAGGTGCGCCGCGCCAAGCTCTATTACCTGCGCGATCGTCGCGGCAAGTCGGCCCGTATTTCGGAAAACACCGGCGTGCGCGCCCGCAAGCTGAACGATGATGAGCGCGATGCGCTGAACGCCGAAAAGGCCCGCATCGAGGCCGAGAAAGTGGCCGCAGCCCAGGCGCTGGCCGCCGAGAAGGCGGCGCAGGACGCCGCCGAGAAGAAGGCCGCCGACGAGGCTGCCAAGGCTGCGGAAGCGGCTGTCGCCGAATAAGGCGTCTTCAAAAACCGACGTTTCGGAAAGGCGGCTTCGGCCGCCTTTTTGTTTCGCGGGATGGATCCGATCTTGCCGGGCCACGTTGGTCCGCAATCGAAACGGATCGTTCCGTAATCGTTTGGTGAAAGCATGGGAATTCATTTCGCGCAAAGCGGCGCATCAAGCCGGCTTGCAAGGCGCTTGCGGAAAGCTAAAGTCGGCGCCGGATTTCCTGCAAGCCTCGACCATGTCGAGGCCGTTCAAGGTTTTAGGGGTGCACCATGACCAAATCGAAACTGCTGTTAGCCGGCCTGTTGGCTCTGATTCTTGCGCCCGTCGCCGCCCTGGCGCAGGCGCTGCCCGACCTCGGCGGCAAGAAGGTGGTGGTTGTGACGGAGAACGCCTATCCGCCGCTGCAGTTCATCGACGCCAAGACCGGCAAGCAGATCGGCTGGGAATATGACGCGATGAACGAGATCGCCAAGCGGCTGAATTTCCAGGTCGAGTACCAGAATACCTCCTGGGATGCTATGATCCAGGCGGTTTCCGACAACCAGTACAACATCGGCATGACCGGCATCACCATCAAGGACGACCGCAAGCAGAAGGTCGATTTCTCCGACCCCTACATGCGTTCTGAACAGTTCATGCTGGTGCGCGGCGACGAGAAGCGCTTCACCGACGCCAAGACGTTTGGCGCCTTCAAGGATGGGCTGATCGGCGCGCAGGCCGGCACCACCCCCTTCTACACCGCCGTCTACAGCGTGCTCGACGGCAACGAGCAGAACCCGCGCATCAAACTGTTCGAAACGTTCGGCGCGACGGTTCAGGCGCTGAAGACCGGCGACGTCGATGTCGTGCTGACCGACGGCACCGCCGGCAAGGGCTATGTCGAGGCGTCGAATGGCGGGCTGAAGCTGATCGGCGGACCGCTCGGCACCGAGGATTTCGGCTTCATCTTCCCCAAGGGCTCGGATCTGGTGAAGCCGGTCAATGCAGCGATCGCCGCACTGAAGGCCGACGGCACGCTCGACGCGCTCAACAAGAAATGGTTTCTTGACTACAAGATGGGGCAGTGATTTCCTTTGTGGCGCGCTTTTCATGACAATTGCGCGCCGGAACTCGCGCTGACTCTGCGCTCGAACACCCCCCTCTGTCCTGCCGGACATCTCCCCCTCAAGGGGGGAGATTGGCTTTCGCATCGGCTTTCGCCAATTGTCAGCGTTGCAGAATGGGCGGCGACGTCAAGGCTGCGGATCTCCCCCCTTGAGGGGGAGATGTCCGGCAGGACAGAGGGGGGTGGCTTGGCGCGACGTTGGGTCGTCGGCGCGCCCTGATGGCAACGCCCGCACCCTCTACCCCCAAAACCGACTTCCCGTGGTGGCTTGCCGTGGCGGCGGCGCTCGGCGTGGCCGCCGCCATCTTCATTGCGGCAAGCGATCTCTACGCCCAGGTTTTCGCGACGGTCGCCAAGGGCATCGGCATCACCGTCTTCGTCACGATGGTCGCCTTTGCGCTGGCCTCGGCAATCGGGCTCGGCATTGCGTTGATGGGACTGTCGGGGTCGCGCTGGCTGCGCCAGATCGCTCGCTTCTATGTCGAGATCATCCGCGGCGTGCCGATGCTGGTGCTGTTGTTCTGGATCGCCTTCGCAGGCGCGCCGGCCTTTGTCGCGGCATGGAACGCGCTGACGGCGCCGCTGCAAAGCGCCGGCCTGTTCGGCGAGCTAATGATACGCGACGTGTCGTTGCTGTGGCGCGCCATCATGGCGCTGACCATCGGCTACTCCGCCTTCATCTCGGAGGTCTTCCGCGCCGGCATTCAGGCGGTCGAGAAAGGCCAGATCGAGGCGGCGAAGGCGCTGGGGCTGACGCGCGCGCAGCGTTTCCGGCTGATCGTGTTTCCGCAGGCGATCCGCACCATCCTGCCGCCGCTCGGCAATGATTTCGTCGCCATGGTCAAGGATTCCTCGCTGGTCTCGGTGCTCGGCGTCGCCGACATCACCCAAATGGGCAAGATCTACGCTGCCGGCTCGTTCCGCTTCTTCGAGACCTATTCGATCGTCGCCTATATATATCTCATCCTGACGGTCGGCCTGTCGCTAGCCTTGCGGGGGCTGGAGAAGCGGCTGCGCCGCCAGCACCAGGAATAGCCGGCAGGCGAAGACGGCGCTACGATCGCGGCAGATACGTTTCAAGGGATGCCACCATGATCATCGACAAGGCCAATGCGGCGCTGGATGCGGTCTACACGGCCGATACGCCGGAAGCGCTTGCCGAGGCTTATGCCGCATGGGCAGCAACCTATGACAGCGAAACCGCCTCGCTCGGCTACCTCCTGCCGTTCCTGATCGCCGCCTGGGTGGCGCGCCATGTGCCATCAGGCGAGGGGCCGCTGCTCGACGCCGGCTGCGGCACCGGCCTGTCGGGACCGTCGCTCAGGGCGCTCGGCTATCAGGACATCGCCGGGCTCGACCTGTCGGAGGACATGCTTGACATCGCCGGCAGTCGGCAAGCCTACAGCGAGCTGAAACAGGCAATGCTTGGCGGTCCGCTGCCTTGGCCGGACGGGTATTTCCGCGCCTTCTTCTCGACCGGCGTGTTCACCATCAGCCATGCGCCGGCCTCCGGCCTGCATGAACTGGTGCGCATCACCAAGAAGGGCGGCCATGCCATTTTCACCGTTCGCGACCAGGTGTTCGAAAGCGGCGGCTTTCGCGATGTCTTTGCCGATCTGGAGCACGACAAAAAATGGCGACCGGTCGAGGAAAGCCCGTGGTTCCGCTGCTATGCGATCGCCGAACCCGAGGCGCTGGTGAAGACTTTCGTGTTTGAGGTGCTTTGAACCCAGGTTCTGCGAAGGCCGCCGCGATTGCCGAAAAGCCAAAACATTGATATGAGCCACGCAATGGAACAGCTTTTTGGCGATCCGGCCTACAAGGGCTTCGTGCTGCAGGACAGAAAACGCCTGCCGTCGCGATTCTCGGCGCGCGTTTCCGGCGCTCTGACCAGCCGACTTCGCTAGACCGTGTTCGCCGGCTAGCCGGCACTTGTCCTTTCCCATTTTCATATCGACGGATTTACGCACATGAGCGCACCGCGCACCCTCTACGACAAGATTTTCGACGACCATGTCGTCGACCGCCAGGACGACGGCACCTGCCTGCTCTATATCGACCGTCACCTCGTCCATGAAGTGACCAGCCCGCAGGCTTTCGAAGGCCTGCGCATGACCGGCAGAAAAGTCCGGCATCCGGAAAAGACGCTGGCCGTGGTCGATCACAATGTGTCGACCTCGCCGGAGCGCAAGTTCGGCATCAAGAACGAGGAAAGCCGCATCCAGGTCGAGGCGCTGGCCAAGAACGCCAAGGATTTTGGCGTCGAATATTATTCCGAGAAAGATATCCGCCAGGGCATCGTCCATATCATCGGTCCCGAACAGGGGTTTACGCTGCCCGGCATGACCATCGTCTGCGGCGACAGCCACACCTCGACGCATGGCGCTTTCGGCGCGTTGGCGCACGGCATCGGCACGTCTGAGGTTGAGCATGTGCTGGCCACGCAGACGCTGATCCAGCGCAAGGCCAAGAACATGCTGGTGCGCGTCGACGGCGTGCTGCCGGAAGGCGTCACCGCCAAGGACATCATTTTGGCGATCATTGGCGAGATCGGCACTGCCGGCGGCACCGGCTATGTCATCGAATATGCCGGCGAAGCGATCCGCGCGCTGTCGATGGAAGGCCGCATGACGATCTGCAACATGTCGATCGAGGGCGGCGCCCGGGCCGGTCTGATCGCGCCTGACGAGACGACCTTCGCCTATGTCAAGGACAAGCCGCGCGCGCCGAGGGGCGAGGCGTGGGATGCCGCGCTCGCCTACTGGAAGACGCTGCAGTCCGACGAAGGCGCGCATTTCGACAAGGTGGTCGTGCTCGACGCGGCCAAATTGCCGCCAATCGTCTCCTGGGGCTCTTCGCCCGAGGACGTCGTCTCGGTCCAGGGCATCGTGCCGAACCCGGACGATATCGCTGATGAGAACAAGCGCACGTCCAAGCAGCGCGCGCTCGACTATATGGGCCTGAAGCCGGGCACCAAGATCACCGATATAGCGCTCGACCGCGTCTTCATCGGCTCCTGCACCAACGGCCGCATCGAGGATCTGCGCGCCGCCGCCAAGGTGATCGAGGGCAGACAGGTCAATCCGCGGGTCAGTGCGATGATCGTGCCCGGCTCCGGCCTGGTCAAGGAACAGGCGGAGGCCGAAGGCCTCGACAAGATCTTTATCGCCGCCGGCTTCGACTGGCGCGAGCCGGGCTGCTCGATGTGCCTTGCCATGAATGACGATCGGCTGAAGCCGCATGAGCGCTGCGCCTCGACCTCGAATCGCAATTTCGAGGGCCGTCAGGGCTTCAAGGGCCGCACCCATCTGGTGTCGCCGGCCATGGCGGCGGCGGCGGCGATCGCCGGCCATTTCGTCGACATCCGCGAGTGGAAATAACTCAGGGCTGCCACAGTCCGTATATAAAGATATACCAGAACCCGAACCGCTATGCGGTTCGGGTTTTCTTCACCCCGGGCGTCTCACGATCTCATGGAATTGCTCACGCCGGCCGGGTTGCTCTGCGGCGACCACCAGAGCCAGCTGCCGTTCGTCGAACAGCTTAAACCATTCGTCCCATTCGACCAGTTCGTAGCCGCCGGCGTTGACCGGGCGTTCGGCCTCATCCAGGTCCTGATAGGCATGCTGGCCGAAGACCAGCCTCAGCATAGCTTGGGTCCCTGCTTCGGGCGACACGTCGACGATTGCTGGAAATCCAGCGCGCGCCGCGGCCCATGAGCGAATTGCCTCGTGGTCGGTCAGCATGATCGTATCGGCCATGAAAGCGTCTCCTCTTGGCTGCTGCCGGAAAACGCCGGCCGCGGTTTCAAGTTCCGTGCAGCAGCTTCATTGGCGGCCTTGCGCATATTCGACTTTGCTTAACTGCTTGGGCTTAACCGCTTGTTTGGGCTTCCGCTCTAGGTTCTTGCCTGACGGAAGCGTGGGGGTCACGGTCCTTTGGACACCGGTCTGCTGGTAGGGTTGCTCAACCCGACGATCGCGCTTGCGCTCGGCGCGGTGTTTCTCGTGCTGTGGTTCTATCAGCGTCACCGCCCCTATCTGGCCGTGCTCGCCGCCAGCTACTGGCTTTCGGCGGCCGGTTTCCTGTTGCAGTATTTCACGCTGCCCATCGGCATGGCGCCGACCAAGCTGCTCTCCAACCTCTGCTTCACCATCGCCGCCTGTGGCCTCGCCGGCGCGATCGTGACGCGTTATGGACGGCGCGTGCCCTTTGTCGCGATCGGCGTCCTGGCAAGCGGCGGCCTGGCCGCTTTTTGCTGGTTCATGTTCATCCAGCCGGACCTCACCTGGCGAATCCTGGCGATGAATTTCGCTTTCGGCGGCTTCAGCCTGGTTGTTGCCGCCGAACTGCGTGTGGTGCGCGACAAGGGCCCGACGGAAATGATCCTGTTCGTGCTGTCGCTGCTTTCCGGGTTTAACTTCTTCGTGCGCACCCTCGTTATCGTCATCGCGCATGGACCTTACCAAAGCTATGACGGGTTCTATGCCTCGTCCTACTGGACGACGGCGCTGCTGTCGCATGCGCTGCTGTCGTTGCTCATCGCGCTTTGCCTGTTCTGCGCGGCTGCACTCGACGTGATGAAAGCGCTGAAGGCCGAGGCGTACACCGACCCGCTGTCGGGCCTGCTCAACCGCCGCGGTTTCGAGGAGCGCGCCACGCTCCTCCTGCAGCACTGCGCCAGCGCCAAACTGCCGGTCGCGCTGGTGCTCGCCGACCTTGATCATTTCAAGGCGCTCAACGATCTGCATGGGCATGCGGCGGGCGATCGCGTGATCGCCGACTTCGCCGCCAAGCTTCTATCGACTGCCGGCACCAGCGGCGTCGCCGGCCGCATCGGTGGCGAGGAGTTCGCCGTGCTTTTGCCGCTGAGCGACCTTGGCGCGGCAAGGCTGTTTGCCGAAGCCATTCGCACGCTCTATTCGGCAGGCAGCGTCGACGGGCTTCCGTTCGGCACAAGAGTGACCGCGAGCTTCGGCGTGGCCGCCCGCACCGGCGAGGAAGGGCTGGAGCCGCTGATGCGCCGCGCCGACGAGGCGCTTTACAAAGCCAAGAGGAACGGCCGCGACAGCGTGCAGCTATCCCATGAACGGTCGGAAACGGTGCTCGTTGTGGAACGCTCAAAGCCCGGCTGATCATCCCGCTCCGGGTCCACGTTAACGTCTTTTTCGCCCGTTCATGATTTGCTGGCGCAGGGAGTGCGAAAAACCACATGGGCGGCGGCGCAGAGTTCATCCTTGCAATCAACCTGCTTGTCGCCGGCCTGCTCGCGGCTGCCTTCATGACCATCTCGTTCAACGATGTGGCGCGCGCGCCGGCGCGCTGGCTGGTGTTCGGTTATCTGCTCGGGATGGCCTATTTCGCCATCGAGTTCATTATTCCGGTCTTCGACAATGCGCGACCGGCAGTCGTCGCGGGTTTCGCCGTTTTCCTGGGCGCCACCATCACCTTCAATGGCGGGCTTGCCTATAAATACGGCGTGGCGCCGCGCTGGGCGCCGATGCTCGTCTTCCTGTTTGCGGCTACCGTGGCGGTGTATTTCGTGCAGGACCTGCCGCGCCAGTCGCTTGCCCGCATGATGGCCTACCAGCTTCCCTATGCGGCCATGCAGTTCGTCGGCCTCGGCATCGTCTGGTCGTCCAGGCAAAGACGCGACTGGCTCGACCATGCGTTGATGGCCGTTCTGGCGGCCAGCGCCCTGCAATTCGTGAGCAAGCCGTTCATCGCCCATGCGTTGGGCGGCTGGGGTGTCAATCCGCAGGCATATCTGCACAGCAACTACGCTCTGGTGTCGCAATCGCTTGGCACGGTGTTCGGCCTGACAATCGCGCTTCTCATTCTCGTCATCCTGGTCCGCGACGTGCTCGCCGAAGCGACGTCGAAGTCGGAGACGGACACGCTATCGAGGCTGCTCAACCGCGGCGGCTTCAAACGTCATGCCGAGCTCGCGATGCGTGACGCCGTGCGCAGGGGTATTCCGGTCGCCCTGGTCATCGCCGACCTCGATCATTTCAAGAGCATCAACGACAGTTTCGGCCACGCATCCGGCGACCGGGTCATCGAAGCCTTTGCCGGGTTCCTGCGTGATGCGGCTGCCGATCATCACGTCGCCGGCCGCATCGGTGGTGAGGAATTCGCTATCATCCTGCCGGGAACCAACCTCGCCGCCGCGCGGCTCTTCGCCGAAGGGACGCGCAGCGCCTTCGGGGCCTTGCCGATCGACTGTCTGCCGGCGCACCATCGTTGCACCGCCAGCTTCGGCGTTGCCGAGCTTCACCCGGCCGAAGGGTTTTCCGACCTGCTGCGGCGCGCCGACGAAGCGCTCTATCAGGCGAAGGGCAGCGGACGTGATTGCGTGCGCATCTCGATAGGGTCAATCGCCTCCCGGCAGACGGCTATTGCCAACGCCGGGCCGAAGATCAGCGGCAGGGGCTGAGTTCGGGCATCTCGCCGTCGGAGAGCCCGTACATATAACTGCGGCCCTTCACGAAAACCGGCGGCCTGTAGCAGTCGCGGCTGCTGACGTCATCCGCGTCGTTTTCATAGATTTTGGGCTGGCCGGCGCCGGTGTAGTCCGACAGTTCCTTGGCCAGATTGCCCTCGCCAACGAGGATGCGCTTGTAGCCGGCGGCGCTTTCGATGACGAGATTGCCAAAGGAATCGGCGTAGACGCGGTCGCGCGTCCCGGCGAGTGCCGGTGCTGCGAAGCCGACGGCCACCGCCACCAGGATGAGCGCCGGAAGGCGCGATCTGCCTGAATTCGAACGCATGGCGTCCCCCATTTGTCAGAGGCGAGTCTTCCTCGAATCATAAATTAACCTTTTATTAACCTTTGTTAAGAGGCTAGGCCTGCTGGCAGCTAGGTCTCGGCAAACATGGTTAATATCCGGCGCTTGAAAGGCTGCGCCATCTTTCGGCCATGCTTGCCCGCACCATCGCGGCCGGCGCCAAGCGCGACGTCGAGTGATCTTGGCCAAGCATCGCGGCTGGATCGAGCGTAGGGAGGCAGCATATGGCGTTTGGCCGGACCTTTCGGGTGACGCTTGCGCTTTTACCGTTGCTGATCACCGTTGCCTGCGTGTCGCAGACCAATGCGCCGGCCGCCGCGACCGATTCACCGCAGCCGCGCACCGCGACTTACACTTGCGCCGATGGCGCCAGGATCACCATCGAAAACCTCGGCACCTCGGTGCGCGTGCTTGGCCCGGACGGCGCCAGTGAGGACCTGCCGGCCTCGCCCGCCAATCAAAGCAGCCGCTTCGGCGCGGCGCATGACGCAATCGTGATCGACGGACGCGACGCGCTGGTGATGAAGGGCGGGAAGACGCCGCTGACCTGTAAGCGTTAATCAGTTTTACCGCACTGCAGCGAACATTGCGCCGGCTTTGGCTTGCGCCCTAATCGATTGAAGCGAAACACCGCCCTTTTGTCAGACTAAATTACGTTTTCGAAACGATTTTCCGGCTTTGACGCGGTGCAAAAAGCGCATTAGAAACCGGCTGTCCGAAGTCGCAACCGGAAGCGGTAACGCCGCATTTCCCCTGGGGCTCCAGAGACGCCGAACTGGGGGAGCCATGAGCAAATCACCAGCCACCCGCGAATTTGCCAGACGTGAACGGCCGCTTTCGCCGCATCTGACCGTCTATAGACCGCCGATCACGATGACGATGTCGATCATCCATCGCATCACCGGTGGGGCGCTTTATTTCGGCACGCTGCTGGTCGCGCTGTGGCTGATGGCGGCGGCGAGCTCGCAATCCACCTTCGATGCCGTCAACTGGGCCTTCGGCTCGTGGCTGGGGCGGCTGGTGCTGTTCTTCTATACCTGGGCGCTGATGCACCACATGCTGGGCGGCGTGCGCCATCTGATCTGGGACACCGGCGCAGGTCTTGAGAAGGACACGGCCTCGAGGATCGCCTGGGCGACGCTGGCCGGCTCGATTGTACTGACGCTGCTGATCTGGATCGCCGGCTACATGGCGCGGGGAGCCTGATCGTGAGCCACCACAACACCGACATGCGCACGCCGCTGGCGAAAGTCCGCGGCCTCGGCTCCGCCCGCGAGGGTACGGAGCATTTCTGGCGCCAGCGCCTGACGGCGATCGCCAACATCCCGCTGATCCTGTTCTTCGTCGGCTTCCTGATCGCGCTGAATGGCGCCGGCTATGCAGAAGTGCGCGCCGCACTTGCCAACCCGTTCGTGGCGCTGGTCCTGGCCCTGGTGCTCTTGTCCGGGCTCTACCATATGCGGCTCGGCATGCAGGCGATCATCGAGGACTATGTGCATGGCGAGGGCATGAGGCTGGCGCTGCTCGCGCTCAACACATTCTTTCCCGTAGTGGTCGGCGTCGCCTCGATCTTCGCCCTGCTCAAACTGGCATTTGGAGGCTGAGTTTTGGCCAAGGACGCGAAAAACGCCAACACGGCGTCCGCCTTTACCTATGTCGACCATAAATTCGACGTGGTGGTCGTCGGCGCCGGCGGCGCCGGCTTGCGCGCCACGCTCGGCATGGCCGAACAGGGCCTGCGCACCGCCTGCATCACCAAGGTTTTTCCGACACGGTCGCACACTGTCGCCGCTCAGGGCGGCATCGCCGCTTCGCTGTCCAATATGGGCCCCGACTCCTGGCAGTGGCACATGTACGATACCGTGAAAGGATCGGACTGGCTCGGCGACGTCGACGCCATGGAATATCTGGTGCGCGAAGCACCTGCCGCCGTCTACGAGCTCGAGCATTACGGCGTGCCGTTCTCGCGCACCGAAGAGGGCAAGATCTACCAGCGGCCGTTCGGCGGCCACATGATGAATTTCGGCGAGGGACCGCCGGTGCAGCGCACCTGTGCGGCCGCCGACCGCACCGGCCACGCCATCCTGCATACGCTCTACGGCCAGTCGCTGAAGAACAACGCACAGTTCTTCATCGAGTATTTCGCGCTCGACCTGATCATGGAGCCGGACGGCACCTGCACCGGCGTCGTCGCCTGGAATCTCGACGACGGCACCATCCACCGCTTCTCGGCAAAAATGGTGGTGCTGGCGACGGGCGGCTATGGCCGCGCCTATTTCTCGGCGACCTCGGCGCACACCTGCACCGGCGACGGCGGCGGCATGGCGGCGCGGGCCGGGCTGCCGCTGCAGGATATGGAGTTCGTGCAGTTCCACCCGACCGGCATCTATGGCGCCGGCTGCCTGATCACCGAGGGCGCGCGCGGCGAGGGCGGCTATCTCGTCAACTCCGAGGGCGAGCGCTTCATGGAGCGCTACGCGCCATCAGCCAAGGACCTGGCCTCGCGCGACGTGGTCTCGCGCTGCATGACGCTGGAGATCCGCGAGGGGCGCGGCGTCGGCAAGAACAAGGACCATATTTTTCTCCACCTCGACCACCTCGATCCGGCCGTTTTGCACGAGAGACTTCCGGGGATTTCGGAGTCGGCAAAAATCTTTGCCGGCGTCGACCTGACCAAGGAGCCGATCCCGGTGCTGCCGACGGTCCACTACAATATGGGCGGTGTGCCGACCAATTACTGGGGCGAGGTGCTCAACCCCAGCGCCTTGAACCCTGACCAGGTGTCGCCCGGGCTGATGGCGGCCGGCGAAGCCGGCTGCGCCTCCGTCCATGGCGCCAACCGGCTGGGCTCCAACTCGCTGATCGATCTGGTGGTGTTCGGCCGCGCGGCGGCGATCCGGGCAGGCCAGGTGATCGACCGCAACGCCGCGATCCCGTCGCCCAACGAAGCCTCGGTCGAGAAGATCATGGACCGCTTCGACCGGCTGCGGCATGCCAACGGCTCGACGCCGACTGCCGTGCTGCGCGAAAAGATGCAGAAGGCGATGCAGGACGATGCGGCGGTGTTCCGCACGCAGGAATCGCTGGAAAGCGGCTGCAAGCGCATTTCGCAGATCTGGGGCGAGCTCAAGGATGTAAAAGTGTTCGACCGCTCGATGATCTGGAATTCCGACCTGGTCGAGACACTGGAGCTGGAAAACCTGATGGCCAACGCCATCACCACCGTCTATGGCGCCGAGGCGCGCAAGGAGAGCCGCGGCGCGCATGCGCGGGAAGATTTTTCGGCGCGCGACGATGCGAACTGGCGCAAGCATACGCTGGCCCGGCTCAGCGAAGATGGCGAGGTGACACTCAGCTACCGGCCGGTGCACACCGAACCGCTGCTTAGCGAAGCAGACGGCGGCATCAACCTGGCCAAGATCGCGCCGAAGGCCAGGGTGTACTGAGGGCCATGCGCTCGGTCGCCAACTCATCGAAGGTAAGGGACGCTTTCCCTCTATACATGCGCGACGAGTTGGAAGTTCCGGTCAATAGGAAGGGGTTTGTAATCGGGGTCAACAAGGACTATCCGGCCCGATTGCGAGAGATGGTTAGCGCAGCTGCGCTTACGTATCAGTTGCAAAACTCGTCCATCGACTACGTACGAAGGACCTACTTCAAGGGTATTTCGTATGACGAAGATACGGGAGGTGAGCTGCGTATTGATCGCAACTGCAAACATTCTTGCGACACTCTATATGCTGCCGCAGACGTCTTCCTTAAGACGTATCCATCCTTTCTCCGCAGAGAGCCGACCGTTGGGGAGTGGATAGGCGATCTAACACTGGTACGTGTCGAATATAGCTTCGAACGCGCCTTCGCTGAGGCCGACAAAGGTGCGCTATACGAGTGTGTCGCGATTGGTAGGATGATCTTGGAGCAGGTATGTTGGGTGTATTGTGTTCGATCGCTCAACGACGTTGACGCAATAGCCCTGAAAAGCGCCACAAAAAGCGTAGGTGAGGCCAGTAGGGTCTTTCCAATTGTGGGACGCCTTTATGGCTGGCTAAGCGACCATGCCCATTGGGCGTATTCCGCACATTTAAAAGCAATCACACATAAGGAAGATCAGTCCGCCGCTATGCTCGCCTTGAGCCAATTTAAGGCCATTGCTTACGCGATGCTGCTGGCGTTGTCTGAAGTTTACCTCAGAATTGTTGACTCGATTGCGAAATCCCATCGAAATAGAACGTTAACAGCAACACGTTCAGTTTGGTTTGAAGCTGCTCGCCAGTTTAAACCCCAACTATTGCTTACGCAGATCGTTCGCCTATCAGACAAATCGACTGATGTGGTCAGCTTGCGAAAAATATTAAAGGACCAGCCGCGACATGGTTGAACTGACGCTCCCCAGGAACTCGAAGATCAAGGCCGGGAAAACCTGGCCGAAACCGGAGAATGCTACCAATCTGCGCGAATACCGCATCTACCGCTGGTCGCCGGACGATGACGAGAACCCGCGCATGGACACTTATTTCGTCGACATGGACGATTGCGGGCCGATGGTGCTCGATGCGCTGCTCTGGATCAAGAACAAGATCGACCCGACGCTGACCTTGCGCCGCTCCTGCCGCGAAGGCATTTGCGGCTCCTGCGCCATGAATATCGACGGTTCCAACACGCTCGCCTGCACCAAGGGCTGCGACGACATTTCCGGCGCGATCAAGGTCTATCCGCTGCCGCATATGCAGGTGGTCAAGGATCTGGTGCCCGACCTCACCAATTTCTACGCCCAGCACGCCTCGATCGAGCCGTGGCTGAAAACTGTGTCGCCCGAGCCGGCCAAGGAATGGCTGCAGAGCCATGAGGACCGCGAAAAGCTCGACGGGCTCTACGAGTGCATCCTTTGCGCCTGCTGTTCGACTTCCTGTCCGAGCTACTGGTGGAACGGCGACCGCTATCTCGGGCCGGCGACACTGCTTCAGGCCTATCGCTGGCTGATCGATTCCCGGGACGAGGCCACGGGCGAACGGCTCGACAATCTGGAAGACCCGTTCCGGCTCTATCGCTGCCACACCATCATGAACTGCGCCCAGACCTGCCCCAAAGGGCTCAACCCGGCCAAGGCGATCGCCGAGATCAAGAAGATGATGGTGGAGAGAAGGGTGTAGCGGCGGACGGGTGCCGTCGAGATCGTTCCATCCGAAGCGATCCTTCGCGCCCCCCTCTGTCCTGCCGGACATCTCCCCCACGAGGGGGGAGATCGGCCGTCACGTCGGCATGCGCCAATCGTAGGCGTTGCGGAGTGAGCAGAGCGCTGAAGCCGCCAATCTCCCCCCAAGTGGGGGAGATGTCCGGCAGGACAGAGGGGGGCGCTGTCCCGCCAGCTCTAAAAGGATAGCCGACCTATGACCGACTCCGAACTGCCCATCCTGTCTCCCGTCGAAGCGCGCGTGCTCGGTTGCCTGATCGAAAAGAAGGAACTGACGCCCGATATCTACCCGCTGACGCTCAATGCGGCACTTGCCGCCGCCAACCAGAAGACGGCGCGCGAGCCGGTGATGTCGGTCGAGCTTGTCGAGGTAAGACGAGCGCTTGGCCAACTTGAGCACAAGGGTCTGGTCAGGCAGGTCTTTGCCTCGCGTGTCGAGCGCTATGAGCATATCGTCGCGCAGCGCTTTTCGCTGACCTCGGCGCAGATTGCGCTGCTCGGGCTGCTGTTGCTGCGCGGTCCGCAAACCGCCTATGAATTGCTGGCGCGGAGCGAGCGCATGGCGCGGTTGCCCTCCATCGACGAGCTTCGCAGCAATCTCGACCTGTTGATCGGCCGCAAGCCGCCGCTCGTCCAGCAGATCGATCGTGGACCCGGCCAACGTGAGGACCGCTATGTGCATCTCTTGAGCGGGCCGGTGCAGACGACGGCGGTGGCTGCAACGCCACTGCAATCGCCGTCACCGGCCTCGGACCTCGAAGCGCGCGTGCAGGCTCTCAAGGAAGAGCTTGCACAGTTGCGCGCACGCATCGACGCGCTGACCGGCGAAGGAAGCTAACGACCTTTCGAGAGGACAGCTCTCCAGGAACCTTGTTCGCCGTCACTCTCGATCGGTAGACGCTGCCCCTCACCCGCCTGCCGGCGACCTCTCCCCGTATAGTGACGGGGAGAGGGACGCTCATCGACAGTTTTCGCCAATTATCCGCGTTGCAGGAAGGGTGCCGCGGCGGCGGCCGGCTTTTTTCTTCCCGTCACTATACGGGGAGAAATGCCCGGCAGGGCAATGAGGGGCGGAGCCGGCTTTCAAAAATTGATGGCCTCCACGTCGCAATCGGCTATACGCGGAAGCTCTCTCAGCCGAGCTTAGCGTCGAGCGAAACCTTGATGGCGCCGAGCGCCTTCGAGACCGGACACCCGGCCTTGGCCTGTTCGGCCAGCTCCTGGAATTTCGCTGCATCGATGCCCGGCACCTTGCCGACCAGCGTGAGCGCGCTGCCGGTGATGCCGGTGCCTGGAACCAGCGTCACCACGGCCTTGGCCTTGAGTTCGGTGGCGGGGGTGCCGTTCTCGGCCAGGACATGCGAAAGCTGCATGGCAAAGCAGCCGGCATGCGCCGCTGCGATCAGTTCCTCCGGATTGGTGCCGGATTTGCCGCTCTCGTCCTCGAAGCGCATCTTGAACGAGTAAGGCGTCCCTTTCAGAGTCCCGCTCTGGGTGTCGAGCGTGCCCTTGCCCTCTTTCAGATTGCCTTTCCAGACGGCGTTTGCGGTGCGGTCCATGAATTCCTCCTTGATGCGGTGGCTGAGCCGGGTTCGGCGTCTGATCGACTATAGCGCGCGCGGGCACGAAGGCCACCCGTGCTTTCGCGCCAATGGCCACGCAAAAAAATCCGCGTGCAAAAATGTCGACTTCCATCTGCCTCGGCCGTCCTGCGGACGGCCACGGGTTTCGTGGCCGGATGGAGGATCACATGAATGATTTGTTTTCTGCCCACTGGAGAGACACCGGCCGAAAGGCTGCTGAACAAGAAGCCGACTGGTTGCATCGCCCACCCTCCGGTTTCGGTCGACTGCTTGCGGCGGTCGCCATCATCGGGGTTGCGGTGTCCCTTGTCGATCACGCGGCGGTCAAAAGCCCGGCTGGGACCCTGGTTGCCAACGGTTCGACCCAACAAGGAAGATGAGAGATGAAATACGTTTGCCTGGTCTACGGTGAGGAAAAAGACCTCTATGCAATGAGCCCGGAGAGGTTGGCCAAGCTCGACGCCGACTCGCTGGCCTATGACAAATCGGTGGAGCAAAGCGGTCGGCTGATCATCGCGCAGGCGCTGCAGTCGGTGAAGACCGCGAAAACCCTGCGCCGGCGCAAGGGCAAGAGGCTGATCACCGATGGCCCTTTCGCCGAGACCAAGGAGCAATTGCTCGGCTTTGTCATGATCGAGGCCGGGGATATCGACGAGGCGCTGGAGATTGCCGGCGGCGTTCCGCTGGCCGAAATCGGCACGATCGAGGTCAGGGCGATCTACAACGTGCCGGGGTCCTAGATAGAAGCCAACCTGACGGAACGCCCGGATTCTTCGCCGGGCGCAACTTTTGCGCGTTGATGCGAAACGCCACTTCTCTTATCCTCACCAAGGTTTGGGGGAATTCGGCATGCCTTTCCTGATTGCTGTACTTGGCCTGTTGGGAGCGGCGGCGTTCTGGTGGTATCGGATGAAGGCAATGAACGATGCGGCACGCGAGGTCGCGGACGTCGTCGGGCGTGTGCAAGGGAACATACGCCGCAAGCGACTGCGCAAGCAGGCGGCGCTCTCGCCGCTGACGGCGATCGACGATCCGGTGGTGGCGGCGGCGACGCTGATCACCGCCATTGTTTCTGAGAACGGCCCTGTCCTGCCGCAGCGCGAAGCCGCGATTCGGTCGCTGATTTCGGAGATCGCGGACGACAAGAAGACCGCGGAGGCCGTGGTCTACGCCAAATGGGCGGCGTCACAGGTCGACGATGCCACGATCGTCATCGACAAGCTGGCGCCGTTCCTGCGCGAATGTCTGGATGTGACTGAGCGAAACGATTTGCTGCAGATGGTGAACCGCGCGGCGCAGGCTGGCGAGCAACCCCTGAAGATATCCGACCAGCGGATACTGCGGCTGCGCCAGAAGCTCGGCTTTGAGGTCAACTAGTTCCGTGACACGGAAGGAGCGCTGGGGCGGAGCAAGGAGCGAAGCGACGCCGCGCAGACCCCATGCCGTGACCTTAAGGCGTCGCGACGGTGCAGAATTCTGCTCCGCTGTATTCTCCGGCTGAGGTCACGGCATGGATCCTTGGGTCTTCGCTCCGCTTCGCGTCACTCCGCCCAAGGATGACGAAGTTGGGCACGCCGCTGAGCTGCTCAGATCGCCTCGCCCTTGAGCAGCTTCGGCGTGTCGCCGGACAGACCGGACGCTTGGCGGATAAAAAAATCCTTCAGCCGCGGCAGGCGTTCGACGAGGCCGAGGCCGATGTCGCGGACGGCGCGCAGCGGGCCGATGTCGTTGGAAAACAGCCGGTTCAGGACATCGGTGGTGATGCCCATCTGCAGCGTATCGAAGCGCCGCCACTGCTGGTAGCGTTCGAGCACGTCGAGCGCGCCGATATCCTGGCCGAGCCGGTCGGCCTCGACCACCACTTCGGCCAATGCCGCCACATCCTTGAAGCCGAGATTGAGGCCCTGGCCGGCGATCGGGTGGATGCCGTGGGCCGCGTCGCCGGCGAGTGCGATGCGCGGCGCGACAAAGGCGCGGGCAAGCGTCAGGCCGAGCGGCCAAGCGCGCGGCCTGTCGGCGACGTGTATTTCGCCGAGCTTCAGGCCAAACCGCTGTTCGAGCTCGTGCTCGAAGACGAGGTCGTCGCCGTCGACCAGTTTTTCGGCATCTTCCGACCGCTCGACCCAGACGATCGACGAGCGGTTGGTCCCGTCCTTGTCAGGCTGGAGCGGCAGCGTGGCGAACGGGCCGGCTGGCAGAAATTGCTCTTCGGCGCGGCCGTTGTGCGGCCGTTCATGCGCCACGGTGCAGACGATGCCGGACTGGCCGTACTCCCATTTCACCGTCTTGATGCCGGCCATGTCGCGCAGCTTCGAGTTGACGCCGTCGGCGGCGATCAGCAGCCGCGCCTTCAGCGTCGCGCCGTCGACAAGATGCACGGTGATGCCGGCGCCGTTCACGTCGAAGGCACTGACGGCGACCCCTTCGATGATGTCGATGCCGAGTGTTTCAGCGCGCCGGCGCAAGGCGCCGTTCAAATCGCGGTTTGCGACCATGTGCGCAAAGGCTTCGCCGGGCGCGACCTCGCCATCGAAAGTGAGAAACACCGGGCGCATCGGATCGGAAGCGCGCGAATCGGTGACGATCATTTCGGTGATCGGCTGCGCCTCGGGCGCGATTTCGGCCCAGATGCCGAGCTGGTCGAGCATGCGGCAAGCGGCAGCGGCGATGGCCGAAGCGCGGCCGTCCTTTTGCCAGGCGCCGGCGGGCGCGGCGTCGACGACAGCGACCGCCAGGCTCGGCCGCGCCTGTTTCAGCGATACGGCGGCGGCAAGGCCGACATAGCCGGCGCCGGCGACCAGAATATCGAGCGAGGTTTTTGCATCCGCCTTGCGATCCACCATGGCAAATTCCTTTCCGGCCAAATTCCTTTCCGGCCTTGACTGCCCGCCATTCCTGTCGGAAACCGCCATAACACTTGCAGTGAGGGCGCGAAACATGACGGCGGCCATGGACGAGCTTCTCGGCATTCTCGACCTCGAGCAGCTGGAACACAACCTGTACCGAGGTCGCAGCCCCAAACTCGACTGGCAGCGTGTCTTCGGCGGCCAGACCATCGCCCAGGCGCTGGTCGCAGCCCAGCGAACGGTGGAGCCCGAACGCCACGTGCATTCGCTGCACGGCTATTTCATGCGGCCCGGCGACACCAAGGTGCCGATCATCTATCAGGTCGACCGCATCCGCGACGGCGGCTCCTTCACCACGCGCCGTGTCGTGGCTGTCCAGCACGGCCAGGCGATCTTTTCGCTGGAAGCCTCGTTCCAGCAGGACGAGATCGGGCTCGAGCATCAGGTGCCGATGCCGCAGGACGTGCCGGCGCCCGACACATTGCTGTCGCAGCGCGAATTGATCGGCAAGTTCGGCGCGGCCGTGCCCGACGGCATCAGGCGCTACTGGGAGCGTGACCGGCCGATCGAAATGAAGCCGGTGATGCTGGAGCATTACACCAGCCGGGAAAAGCTGGAGCCAAAGCAGAACATCTGGATCCGCACGACCGGCCCGGTTCCGGCCGATCGCGCCACGCAGGCGGCAGTGCTTGCCTATCTTTCCGACATGACGCTGCTCGATACCTCGACCTTTGCGCATGGCCGCGCAATTTTCGATAGCGACATCCAAGCGGCGAGCCTCGATCACGCGATGTGGTTCCACCGGAGCCATCCGCTCGACGACTGGATGCTCTACACGCAGGATAGCCCGTCGACGCAAGGGTCGCGGGGGTTCACTCGCGGGTCGCTGTTTGCCCGCGACGGCACGCTGATCGCCTCGGTTGCCCAGGAAGGCCTGATCAGGTTGAAGCGGCAGCCCGCCGAATAGGCAATTTTGCAAAATTGCCTATTTTTTAATCAGATGCGCTGCCGCGACTATGAACAGTCAGCCGACAAAACTTCCCCAACTCCTTATTTAACAGCAGCTTAACACCCTGCTTCGGCAACTGGCACGGAGCTTGAATCCTAGCGGGCACTCTCCGGCTCTCATGGGGATCGGCGACGTCGTACAAACGCGGGGGACCGCAACAGCAAAGGGTGAAACCTTATGAAAATCGTGATGGCAATCATCAAGCCGTTCAAGCTCGACGAGGTGCGCGAAGCGCTCACCGCAGTCGGCATCCAGGGCCTGACCGTCACCGAAGTCAAAGGCTACGGGCGGCAGAAGGGACACACGGAAATCTATCGCGGGGCGGAATACGCGGTCAGCTTCCTGCCGAAGATCAAGATCGAAGTCGCGGTCGGCCTGGACATGGTCGACAAGGCCGTCGAAGCCATCACCGCGGCGGCCAAGACCGGTCAGATCGGCGACGGCAAGATCTTCGTTTTCGGCATCGACCAGGCGGTGCGCATTCGCACCGGCGAAACAGACACCGACGCGCTTTGAGCTGCGGACACGTATCCCAATGGAGAGTTCAATGAATATTCCTTCTACTTTGAAGTCGGCGGCGCGCACGGCGCTGCTGGGCTCGCTCGCTATCGCAGCACTGGGCACGGTCGCCGCATTCGCGCAGGAAGCGGCGCCAGCCGTCCCGGCAGCGCCAGCGGCACCGGCCTTTACCGTCGACAAGGGTGACACGACGTGGATGATGATTTCCACCATCCTGGTGCTGTTGATGACCATTCCCGGCCTTGCGCTTTTCTACGGCGGCCTGGTTCGCGCCAAGAACATGCTGTCGGTGCTGATGCAGGTTTTCACCATCACCAGCGTGGTCATGATCGTCTGGGTTTTCTACGGCTACAGTCTTGCCTTCACCCCCGGCAATGCCTTCATCGGCGGTCTTTCCAAGATGTTTCTTGCCGGCGTCGACGTGACGACGGTGTCGGAAACCTTCACCAAGGGCGTCGCCATTCCCGAGCTGGTGTTCGTCATCTTCCAGATGAGCTTCGCCTGCATCACGCCCGCCCTGATCGTCGGCGCCTTCGCCGAACGCGTCAAGTTTTCGGCCGTGATCCTTTTCACCATCCTCTGGGTCACATTCGTCTATTTCCCGATCGCGCATATGGTCTGGTTCTGGGGCGGCCCGAGCGCTTATAGCGATCCGTCGGGGCTCATCTTCGGCTTCGGCGCCATCGACTTCGCCGGCGGCACCGTCGTTCACATCAATGCGGGCATCGCCGGCCTTGTCGGCGCGCTCATGATCGGCAAGCGCATCGGCTACAACAAGGACATCATGGCACCGCACTCGATGACGCTGACCATGGTCGGTGCTTCGCTGCTGTGGGTTGGCTGGTTCGGCTTCAACGCCGGCTCGAACCTCGAAGCCAACGCCTACGCGGTGCTGGCCATGGTCAACACCTTCGTCGCCACAGCGGCGGCGGCAGTGACCTGGATCGTGCTCGAAACGCTGCTGCGCGGCAAGGCGTCCATGCTTGGCGCGGTTTCGGGCGCTGTTACCGGCCTTGTCGCCGTCACACCCGCTGCCGGCTTTGCCGGACCGATGGGCGCCATCGTGCTCGGCATCGTCGCCACCTGCGTCTGCTACTTCTTCGTTTCGGTCGTGAAGAACAAGTTCGGCTACGACGACAGCCTCGATGTCTTCGGCATCCACTGTATCGGCGGCATCATCGGCGCGCTCGGCACCGGCATCCTAGTCAACCCCGCCCTCGGCGGCGCCGGCATCGTCGATTATTCGACAGCCGACTTCGCCGCCGGCTATGCCGGCACGGCGACCCAGCTGTGGTCGCAGTTCAAGGGTGTCCTGGTAACCGTCCTGTGGTCGGGCATCGGCAGCGCCATCCTCTACAAGATCGTCGATATGATCGTAGGCTTGCGCCCGACAGCCGATGCAGAGCGTGAAGGGCTCGACCTCACCGCGCATGGCGAAGCGGCCTATCATCCGTAAGTCTTGTCGGGGCGGCCTCGGCCGCCCCGCATCCTCCCATCCCGTCGTGACGCTCCTGAAAAGGGCTCACGCATTGAGGCCCGGACCATTCCGGGCCTCTTTTTTTGCGCGCAGATCGCCGTTGTGGCTCGATCACAATCGCTGATCAGGCGGTTGATCGGCCGGCAATGCGAAACGTCGGCCGCAGCGGTCCCTAGGAAACCATTTATGGATACCGAAAACATCTGTCTGGGAGCGCTTGCTCTGCCATGAGCGCGCCCCTCACTTTTTCTGCCAACCAGATGCACTAGTGGCCGGTCTCTTGGGATTCGTAGGTGTAGGCGGGGCAGGGCGATCCACGCCGCGCGGCGGTGGCGGGTTTATACCCCCTTTGCGCTCATACCCTTCTTCGAGTTTGATTGCGTAACCACGGCTCTCCGAGTTCTTTGGTGGTGACGGTCTATTTGACATTGTCGGTGACCTCCGGGCGCGTCGGTTGAATGGGGAACTCAATGTGCAGTCCCTCTGGCTCTCTGGCTATATATAGTCTCGGAGGCGACGATATCAGGTTGCCTTCGAAATCGTAAACATCGACTTCGGAAAGTACCAGCTCGCGAAGTTTTTCGGTTTCCGAGAAAACCAGTACCCAGCCGGAATAGACGACTTTGTTCGCGAAATCGCGAATGTGCACAAACTGAACATCGGCAGAGTTCGAATTGAACGTGAATTCCCAAACGTCCTCGTCGCCGTATCGCTTCGTCGCTCGAATTCCTTGAAGTATGCGGGTCAGGATTTTGTAATTGACGGCGTAAAGCCAAATGATCGACGCAGAAAACCCGACTAATATCGCCCAGAGGGTCTGGATCACCATGCCCCGGGTGAGGACGTTTTTGTCTGCTGCGTTAGCAAGGTCAATCATTTCAAAAGGGGCATTTAGCAGCAAGAACAACACGTACGTCGCGGCATACGAGGTAAGGCCAAACAAGATCACGCGAATGCCGAACTCGAATTGTGATTGATCTCTTTTATTGCCGTAGGCGGCGTCGATCCTTGCCCAAAGAACGCCCGGCAGCAGCAAGATAGCAAGCTGAATAAAAAACAGACTTGGCGTCATTGTCAGTCTTTACGATGTTTTGAGGCAACAGCAGATGCTTAAACGCCTATCACCTCGCGAGCGGTTCGAACAGCTTGACTCGATCTTTGATCCGTTGCTGCGCGCCGCGTATATCAAGGCGATTTAGGACGATCAGAAAATGTCAGCTCCGGGACGGACACGACTGACCCACAGCTCAACCCCGGCAACCGCCTTAATCAATTCAACCCCTTATAGTTAATGCTGCCTTAACCTTCCCGCCGATAGTCTGGAGCCCGAATCTGCCGGGCTGCGCGCACGCTGTCGGCCAGGCAATAACAGACGGGGAAGAACATGCGTTCAGGGGCTTCAGCACCGCTCGCGCTGGCCGATACGGGGTACGGCATCCGGGCGTTCGCGCGGCGTCAGGTCGGCCGGCTGGTCGGCGCCGGCCTGTTTGCGCTGGTCGCCTTCGGTATCGCCAGCCTCGCCACCTGGAACGTCGCCGACCCAAGCTTCTCCCACGCCACCGATAACATCGTCACCAACGCCATGGGCTATGTGGGCGCTGTCTTCTCCGACCTTGCCATGCAGTTCTTCGGCCTTGCTGCCGTCGCGGCGCTGGTGCCGGCGGTGGTCTGGGGATTTCTGCTGTTTTCTGCGCGCGGCGTCGACAGGCTGCCGAAGCGCGGGCTCGCCTGGTTTGGCTACGCGGTGCTTGCCGCGGCCATCGCCGGCTGCGGGGTGCCGCCCAAGACCTGGCCGCTGCCGACCGGTCTCGGCGGCGTGTTCGGCGACATGGTGCTCAAGATTCCCGGCCTCGTCGTCGGCGGCTACCCGACGGGCCTCATCGCCAGCGTGCTCGCCGTGCTTCTCGCCGCGCCGGCACTGTGGCTGTTTGCCTACGGCTCGGCGCTGATTGCACGCCAGAACGGTTTCGCCGTCCTGGAGCAACCGGCCGCGCCCGATCCTCGGGACCAGGACGACCTGCTTTTCGACAATGACGAGGACGAGGGCGACGAGGGCATTCTGGCACTTGGCGCGATCACGCATTGGTGGCTGTCGTTGCGCGCCTATCTCCGCCGTCGCGCTGCGCGCCGCCGGGAGCGCGACGATTTCGAACCGGAGATGGAACCGCGCGCCAGCGCCTGGCGGCGCGCTGCCGAGCGGGTCGAATCGGCCGAATTCGCGGAAGCGCGGATGAGCCCTGATGGCCGCGCCCGCGTCGAGCCGGAATTCTTCGCCGCCATGGTCAACGACCGCAGCGCCTCGCTCGATCCCGACGACGCCGATGTTTTTGACGATGACGACGACATGGACTTTGCGCCGGAGCCCGTAGGCCAGCGCAGCACTGCGCCCAATGCGAAGGTGCAGCCGTTCCGCTCCGATGCGGCCACCCGCGTCGCGGCGCCGGCGCCCCGGCCCGTTCCGGGCGCCCGTGTCCAGCGCGAAGCCCAGACCTCGCTGATCGGCTCCGAACAATTCGAAATGCCATCGCTGCATTTCCTGTCCGAGCCGAAGAACGTCGTGCGCGACGCCAGCCTCTCCAAGGACGCGCTGGAACAGAATGCCCGTCTGCTCGAGGGCGTGCTGGAGGATTTCGGCGTCAAGGGCGAGATCATCCATGTCCGCCCCGGCCCGGTCGTCACGCTCTATGAGCTGGAACCGGCGCCCGGCATCAAATCGTCGCGGGTCATCGGCCTGTCCGACGACATCGCCCGCTCGATGAGCGCCATCGCCTGCCGCGTCGCCGTGGTGCCCGGCCGCAACGCCATCGGCATCGAGCTACCGAACGCCAAGCGCGAGACCGTCTATCTCAGGGAGATCATGGCCAGCCGCGATTTCGAGACCACCAAGGCCAAGCTGGCGCTGGCCCTCGGCAAGACCATCAACGGCGAGGCGGTCATCGTCGACATCGCCAAGATGCCGCATGTGCTGGTCGCCGGCACCACCGGTTCGGGCAAGTCGGTCGCCATCAACACCATGATCCTGTCGCTGCTCTACCGGCTGACGCCGCAGGACTGCCGGCTGATCATGATCGACCCGAAAATGCTGGAGCTCTCGGTCTATGACGGCATCCCGCATCTTCTGACGCCTGTCGTCACCGACCCGAAGAAGGCGGTGGTGGCGCTGAAATGGACCGTGCGCGAGATGGAGGACCGCTACCGCAAGATGTCCAAGGTCGGCGTCCGCAACATCGACGGTTTCAACGCGCGGGTGCAGCAGGCGGAGAAGAAAGGCGAGAAAATCTCGCGCACCGTGCAGACCGGCTTCGACCGCCAGACCGGCGAAGCGATCTACGAGACGGAAAACCTCGATCTCGAGCCGATGCCCTACATCGTCGTCATCATCGACGAGATGGCCGATTTGATGATGGTCGCCGGCAAGGACATCGAAGGCGCGGTGCAGCGCCTTGCGCAGATGGCGCGTGCCGCCGGCATCCACGTCATCATGGCGACGCAGCGACCGTCGGTCGACGTCATCACCGGCACGATCAAGGCCAACTTCCCGACCCGCATTTCCTTCCAGGTGACGTCGAAGATCGACAGCCGCACCATCCTGGGCGAGCAGGGCGCCGAACAGCTGCTTGGCATGGGCGACATGCTCTACATGGCCGGCGGTGGCCGCATCCAGCGCGTACACGGCCCCTTCGTTTCCGACGACGAGGTCGAGAAAATCGTCGCGCATCTGAAGCTGCAGGGCGTGCCGGAATATCTCGATGCCATTACCGAGGATGACGACGAGGACGACGACGAGCCGCCGGGCAAGGGTGGTTCGGGCGGCGGCGGCGGCAATTTCGAGGATTCCGACGATCCCTACGACCAGGCGGTTGCGGTGGTGCTGCGCGACGGCAAGGCCTCGACCAGCTACATCCAGCGCCGGCTCGGCATCGGCTACAACCGCGCCGCCTCGATCATCGAGAAGATGGAGAAGGAAGGCATTGTCGGCCCGGCCAACCATGCCGGAAAACGCGAGATTCTGGTGCCGACGGAAGACGACAAGTTCTGATCCGACCGGCAGGACCCGATAGGATTTTCGCCGCTGCAACCTGGCCGCGGCAACTTTGAACCTTCTGGCGCGTTGGCAACGACCAAGCGCTGTTCGGCCGCCAAACTTAAGCCCAACTGGAGGGCCAAACACTGCGACAACAGATAAACCAGACGAGAGTGACCGGCATGAAAAACTCTTCTTTCGCCACGATCAGCGATTTTGCCCCGACCCGCCGCCAGCTGCTTGGCCTCGGCCTGGTCCTGGCAGGTGCTGCGGCCATCAATGTCGTGCCCGGGGTCCAGTTGCTGGCGTCGGCGCAAGCGGCGGTGCCACCCACGGCGCAAAAGATCGCCGACCATTTTTCCTCGGTCAAATCGATGGCCGGCGAATTCGTACAGTTCGGACCCAAGGGCGAGCAGACCGGCGGCAAGTTCTTTCTGGAACGGCCGGGCAAGATCCGCTTCAACTATGACGGGACGTCGAATTTCAGGGTGATTTCCGACGGCAAGTCGGTGGTCATCCTCAACAAGCGGCTGAAAACGTCCGATCTCTACCCACTCTCGAAAACGCCGCTCAAGCTGCTGCTCGACACCAAGATCGACCTCTCCGGCGGCCGTGTCAAAAGCGTCAAGGAAGAGAACGACGTCACCACCATTCAGCTCGCCGACAAATCGGTGTTCGGCAGTTCGAAGATAACCATGATGTTCGATCCGAAGACCTACGAATTGCGCCAGTGGACGATAACCGATGCGCAGGGCAAGGACACGACGGTGATGATCTTCAACGTCAGGGAAGGCGTGAGCTTCGCCCCCGACACCTTTGCCATCGACTATACGGCGAACCGCGAGCTGAACACCAAGTCGCGGTAGGGTCCGCTGTTATTCAGGTGAGGCCGGCCTGCGAATGGCGGTTTCCTGCGCTTCCGGTGCTCACGTACTTTAAGTACGCTCCGCTCCGGTTCTCGGAATCCGCCATTCTCGACTCGGCCTGACCTGAATCTCAGCGAACCCTGGTGCCAGCCCGGGCCGCACTTCGGCTTGTTTTTGGCGCGCGCGGCTGGCAGGTTCCGGCCCGACTCTTTCATGCGCGCATGACTCGCCAGTGGCGTTCACCTCCGGCGGCCATACGCTGTCCCCGGATCCTGTGCATGCCCTTTTCCATCGCCACCTGGAACATCAATTCCGTCCGCCTGCGCATGCCGATCGTCGAACGCCTGCTTGTCGAACAGGCACCGGACGTGCTCTGCCTGCAGGAAACCAAAGTTCCGGATGAGCTGTTTCCCGAGAAGGCCTTTCGCAAGCTCGGCTACGAGCACATCGCCTTCCACGGCCAGAAGGGCTATCACGGCGTGGCGACGGTGGCGCGCCGGCCGATCGAAGTGGTCGAACGGCGCCGCTTCTGCGAGATCGAGGACTGCCGGCATCTGTCGGTCACCGTCAAGGCCGGCGGCAAGGCGATCCTGCTGCACAATTTCTACGTTCCGGCCGGCGGCGACGAGCCCGACCCGGAGATCAACCCCAAGTTCAGGCACAAGCTGGATTTCGTCTTCGAGATGAACGCCATCCGCGCCGAGCACGACGAAGTCTCCGGTTCGATCCTGGTCGGCGACCTCAACATCGCGCCGCTCGAGCACGATGTCTGGTCGCACAAGCAGCTCTTGAAAGTCGTCAGCCATACGCCGGTTGAGACGGAAAATTTCGAGGCGATGCGGCTCGCCGGCAACTGGGTCGACCTAATGCGGCTCAACGTGCCTTATGAGCAGAAGCTCTACACCTGGTGGAGCTATCGCGCGCAGGATTGGGAAGCGTCGGATCGCGGCCGGCGGCTCGACCATGTCTGGTCGTCGCCAAATCTGGTGCCGAGCTTTGCCGGCTACGAGATCCTGCGGCCGGCGCGCGGCTGGGAACGGCCGTCGGACCATGTGCCGGTCATAGCGCGGTTCGACCTGGATTAGCGCCGGCAGTCATTCTACGACTGAAAGTCCTTCTGTAGCGATCCTTCGCGCCCCCCTCTGTCCTGCCGGACATCTCCCCCACTTGTGGGGAGATTGGCCGTCACCTTGGCTTTCGCCAATCTCCAACGCTGCAGAAGTGGGCGGAGCGGGCGCTGTCCCTCCGGCGTTCAGAAGTTCCGTACCACCGCTGCCCGCTCAGTTGTCGAAACGCGGGGCCAGTTTCTCGATGCGCCGGATCAATTCCTGAAAATCCTCGGAGATGCGCTGGTGCAGATGGACCGCGATATCGGGATATTCCTCCAGGATGCGGTGGAACATCTTGCGGCTGAGCCGCAGCACTTCCGAATCGATCTCGGCGGATGCGCTGGTCAGCCGGTTGGTGTCGGCGATCAGCGCCAGTTCGCTCAACATGGTACCGGGGTCCGCCGTGCCTATCGGCACGCGGGCGCTATCCTGCTCGCGATAGAGCACGATGCGCCCGCTGACGACGATATAGGCGCAATCGGCCTCGTCATCCTCGCGGTAGAGCTTGTGGTCGGCCTGCAACCTGGTGGTTTCCGCGCCAAAGGCGAGCAGACGCAACTGTTCCTCCGTGAAGCCCTCGAAGAGCCTCACGGTGGACAGGATGCGGATGTCGTCATCCAACGCCATCTAGCTATGTCCCCGAACGGCCAGTCCAATCCCTCCCTTACAGCGCCGAGCCTCCCTTTGGACGCGCAAAGGACGCTCTAACGCTTTGAAATCGACGCTTTCCAAAATCGATTGCGATTTTGGTCCGATGCGTCGGCGAGCTCGATCCAGAACCACCTCCAGTCTCAGGATCGTACCCGAAAGCGGCCCCTGCCCCGACCGCTGATTGAATGATTAAATGTTTAAGGAACCAGCTTGTAGCCGCCACTTTCTGTCACAAGAATTTCTGCGTTAGAAGGATCGCGCTCGATCTTCTGGCGCAGCCGATAGACATGGGTTTCCAGCGTGTGCGTGGTGACGCCGGAATTGTAGCCCCAGACTTCCTCGAGCAACACGTCGCGCGTCACCACCTTCTGGTCGGCGCGATAGAGATACTTGATGATCGAGGCTTCCTTTTCGGTCAGCCGCACCTTGGCGCCGCGCTGGTCGATCAGAAGCTTCTGGCTGGGCTTGAAAGTGTAGGGGCCGACCGAAAAGGTGGCGTCTTCGCTCTGCTCATGCTGGCGAAGCTGGGCACGGATGCGGGCCAGGAGAACCGCGAAGCGGAACGGCTTGACCACATAGTCGTTGGCGCCGGCTTCGAGGCCGAGAATGGTGTCGGAATCGGTGTCGTGTCCCGTCAGCATGATGATTGGCGACTTATAGCCGCCCTTGCGCAGTATCTTCACCGCCTCGCGGCCATCCATATCCGGGAGGCCGACATCCATGATGAGCAGATCGATGAGGCCGCCGCGGGCCGTGGCGACACCTTTGGCGGCGGTTGATTCCTGCAGGACGTCGAATTCCTCGTAGAGAGACAATTGCTCGACGAGCGTGCCGCGCAGGTCGTCATCGTCATCGACGATCAGAATGGTGCGTGAAGTCATGGATCAATCCGTTGTTTTGAAAAGAAAATTCAGTTGACCGCTGCCTGTTTATGCGGAAGCTGACCGACACAACAGCCGATCACAATGATTTGTTCCGTGGCACGATCATACAAGAAAAAACGCGTGTGCAATGAGGCGAGCGCATTTTTGCCAAAAGGGCTTCGTGTTCTCACGGTGCGCGCCAGGCCCGGCCACGCCAGTCAGGGGCTCCTGCAGGCTGGCAAACTGGTGTTTTCATGTGCGCTGGGACGCGGCGGCATATCGGCCGGCAAGCGCGAAGGCGATGGCGCCACGCCGCTTGGGTCGATGCGGATCCTGTCAGGATATTTCCGTAACGATCATTTTTCCGGCGGCCGGAAAACCCGGCTGGCGATGACGCCGATCGGTCCCGATCTCGGCTGGTGCGAAGTACCTGAGGACCGCAACTACAACCGTCCGGTCAAGATTCCCTATGGCGCCAGCCACGAACGGATGCTGCGCACCGATCGGCTCTATGATGCCTGCCTGGTGCTCGACTGGAACATTTCGCCGCGCCGCCGCGGGCGCGGCAGCGCCATCTTCTTTCATCTGGCGCGCCCCGGCTTCACGCCGACGCAAGGCTGCGTCGCGGTGACGGCACGCACGATGGCCCGGCTGTTGCCGCTGCTGTCGGACCGCACGGTGATGAGGGTGGTGAGGTGAGGGAGTAGGCAGTAGGCAGTAGGGGGGTAGGGCAGCAAGAAGGTGTCCGCAGGATTGCCCAGGCGCGCCGCTTGCCTTTTCGTTTGCCTACTGCCTACTGCCTACTGCCTACTGCCCTACTCCGCGGCCTCTGCCAGCCGATGTCGAGAAGACCCAACCGGCCGAGTTCCCGATCCATCGCGCGCGCGACATCTTTGCGTTCAGCGCCGATGTCGTGCAATTGGCGGTCCGGAAGATCGTCGACGTTCTCATGCGGGAGGTTGACCGCAACTTTCGCATGACGAAACCAGTCAAGCACCGCGCGCAACCAGGCCGGGCGGGTGGTTACAGAGCTCAAGGCAATGTGAGACATGGTGCAATCCGCTTCTCCGGACATCAAATCCGGTTTGATGTTTGTTCGATGGTCGCATCATGACGGATTGAAATTAAAATGAGAAACGAGTAGTTTTCTCTGTATCTTCAAGTTTTGTTTGAGGATTGGAAATGCTCGACCGACCTTTCCTCGGCCTGCTGTGATGGCGCGCCTGCTGCCCGGAACCCGGGCGCTGAGGACGTTGGAGGCGGCGGCCCGGCACCTTAATTTCACCCGCGCCGCCGACGAACTCGGCCTGACGCCGGCTGCGGTGAGCCACCAGATCAAGGAAATCGAGGATCAGCTCGGCATAGTGCTGTTCACGCGCACCAGCCGGACGATCCGGCTGACGGAGGCGGGCGCGGTGCTGTTCGAGGCCTCGACCGATGCGCTCGACCTGCTTGGCCGGGCCGTCTCACGGGCGCACAAGATGGCGCGCGGAACGGCGCTGCTGAAAGTGACCCTCGACGCCCAGTTCGCGACAAAATGGCTGATGCGGCGCGTCGATGATTTTCGCAAGCAGCGGCCGGGCATCGATCTCCGCTTCGACATTGCCTCCGAATTGCGCGATTTCGACCTGGACGACATCGATGTCGGCATCCGATTCGGCGCGGGAAAATATCCGGGCCTTTGCACCCACCGGCTGTTCGACAACATCATCATCCCTGTGTGCAGCCCCAGCCTGCTGGCCTCCGGCCCGCCGCTGCGCGAGCCGCGCGATCTCTTCCATCACACGCTCGCCCATATCGAGTGGGCGCGACAAGGCGTGACGTGGCCGAATTGGCGGATGTGGATGGCAGCGGCCGGCGTCGACGATTTCGACGACAGCCGAACGATCGTGTTCGGCACCTCGACCGACGCCGTTCAGGCCGCACTCGACGGCAATGCCGTCGCCCTCGCCGATTTTGCCATGGTGGCGAACGACCTTTCCGAAGGCCGGCTGATCCGGCCCTTCGAACTTGGCATCAGGGTTCCGCCCGACTTCGCCTACTTCCTGGTCTATCCCATCGCATCCGCCAACGACGCCAGGATCGCGGCGTTCAGGGATTGGCTCCTGAACGAAGTTCACAACCCGCAGCCGGACCCGACGCCTGGATGAGCTTTAGGTCGCTCTGAGTGATCAGCCGGCGGTCGTCGACTAAAGCGCGTCGCGTTTGACCGGCCTCATGCGACGCGCTTTAGGTTGTTGTTTTTATGCATGTCGTTATCGCAAAACCGCTGCACACTTTTGCGCGACATGCATTATTCATGGTGGCAGGGTCAGCCCGCGACATCCGCCGCGCCGAACCAGCCGATCACCGCGCCGATGATAAGCAGCACGCCGAGCCAGTGGCCGCAGTCTATGATGGTTAGGTCCCAGCCGAACCCTTGGTAGCGATGATTGACGGAAAGCGTCGTGGCGACGAATCCCAGCCAGAGAACGAAACCGAAGACGAGCCCGGCAACGAGGCTCGGTTCGCCGCCGGTCATCGCTCCGATGACCAGGGACATGACGAGCGCCATGACAAGTTCCGCGACGAAGCTGATGACGAAGGGCAGCGGCGATTTACTCATGGTCGCCGGATCAAGCTTGGCGGCCTTGAGCCACGGCTTGCTCAAGCCCATGTACCAGGCGGCGCCGAACATCCACGCCACCACGGCGGCGACGATCACCGCCAGCCAGTTCACTGCTGAAAAATCCATGATTTCCCTCCCCGGAAGCATGTCGCCCAAAAGCATCCCCCCGGGCCCGAACCGGGGGTGCCAGCGGTTTTGGGACAACGATATGCGTATTCTCAAAATCGATGCGTGATGGAACGCCTGTTCGGCGATGCCATCAAGCAAACCGCCAGACGGTCGTGCGCTTCACCAGGGCGTCTTCCAGCGCCCGGGTTACCGCCACTTCATAGACGGCAAGCGGCTCCAGTCCTGCTTTCGGCAGATAGGATCGGCCGGGGTCGCCAACGATGATGTCGGCGCCGCGCGCGTTCAGCGTCGCGAACCATGGCATCAGCCGGTCGGCGAAGGATTTGTCGTAGAAGACGTCGCCGGCCAGAACCACATCCCAGCCCCCATCGGCTCCGATGCAGTCCGAGCCGAGGAACTTTATCCCGACATCATTGGCTTCGGCGTTGAGACGGATCGCGGTCGCGCAGAACGGGTCGATGTCGGCGGCGATCACCTCTACCGCGCCGGCCTTCGCCGCGGCAATGGCGACAAGGCCGGAACCGCAGGCAAAGTCGAGCACGCGCTTGCCGCGCATATCAGACGGATTGTCGAGAATATAGCGGGCAAGGCCCTGGCCGCCGGCCCAGGCGAAGGCCCAGAAGGGCGGCGGCAGGCCGATTTCGGCCAGTTCGTCCTCTGTCCGCTGCCACAATTCATGCGCCTCGTCGGCCAGATGCAGCAGGATCTCCGGCACATGCGGCGGCGCCATCAGCGCCGTGTTGTCGAGGATGAAGTTTTTCGCGCTGTTTGGCGTCAGCGCCGTCACGGAGCCGGCGTCAGGCCGCCCATGCGGCAGACCTCTTTCCATTCGGCCGGCGTCACCGGCTGCACGGAAAGCCGTCCGAGCCGGACCAGTGCCATTTCGGCAAGCTTGGGGTTGGCCTTGACCTGTTCCAGCGTCACCGGCTTCGGCACGTCCTTGACGGCGCGGATATCGACGCATTCCCAGCGCGGATCGTCTGATGTGGTGTCCTGATGGGCCAGCGCGCAGACCTCGACGATGCCGACCACATCGAGCCCGTCGTTGGAATGGTAGAAGAAGCCGAGGTCGCCGATCTGCATCGCCTTCATGTTGTTGCGCGCCGCATAATTGCGCACGCCGTCCCATTGTGTGCCGGCCTTGCCCTTCGCCTTGAGGTCCTCGAAGGAGAAGACCGAGGGTTCGGATTTGAACAGCCAATAGTTCATCTCAGTTGTCCTAGTTGCCGTTTGTCAGTTCAGCATTGTTGAAGTCGGCGCCGCCCCTCACCCTTACCCTCTCCCCGTAAGCACGGGGAGAGGGGTTCGCCAGCGCTGCAACTGTCCCTTCTCCCCGTTCTTCACGGGGAGAAGGTGCCGGCAGGCGGATGAGGGGCGGCGCGAACGAACGATCATGCGCTCGCCGGCTTGTTGAAGGCCCAATTCCATTGCCGGATTTCGACGCTTTCGAACAGCCCGGCTTTGGCGTAGGGGTCTGCCGCCGACAGCGCTTGTGCTGCGGCCAGATCGGGCGCCTCGACCACGACGAGGCTGCCGTTCGGCTTGCCGTCGGCGTCGAGGAACGGACCGGCGAAAGCCAGCTTCTTCTCGCCGTTCAATCCTTCCAGGAAGGCAACATGCTCGGGCCGCGTATCGAGCCGCACCTGCAGGTTTCCAGGCCTGTCCTTGCAAATCAACGCAAACAGCATCTTTCCATCTCCGGATCGTTCGAGGTTAGACGTCGGTTTCGGTCTTCAACGGCCTTGTCATCAGCGCCGACACAGCCTGGCGGATGGTGATCGTGCCGTCCAGTATGGCGGTGACGGCGGTGATGATCGGCGCGTCGATCTTGCGTTCGGTGGCGATGCGGGCGGCGATCGCCGCCGTCGGCACACCTTCAGCCAAGGGCAGCCCGGCAAGTGGCTTGCCTTGCCCCAGCGCCAGCCCGTAGGCGAAATTGCGCGACTGGGCGGACGAGCAGGTCAGCAACAGGTCGCCGAGGCCGGAAAGTCCCATCAGCGTTTCCGGCTTGGCGCCGAAGGCAGCACCGATGCGGCGCAATTCGACGAAGCCGCGCGTCACCATGGCGGCCTGAGCGCTGGCGCCGAGCCCGGCGCCGGTGACGGCGCCGGCGGCAATGGCGAAGACGTTCTTCAGCGCGCCGCCGATCTCGACGCCGATGAGGTCGTCGCTCGAATAGCAGCGCAGGTTCTGCGCGGAGAAGCGGGCGGCGAGGTCGGCCGCCAGATCCTCATTGCGGGCGGCGACCACCACGGCCGTCGGCAGGCCCCTGGCGACGTCGGTGGCGAAGCTCGGGCCTGACAGGGCGGCGACCGGATTTTCAGGCAGGATTTCTTCGACGATCTTCGACAGCAGCGCGCCGGTGTCGCGCTCGATGCCCTTGGCGCAGAGAACCAGCGGGACGCCGTTCGGCATAGGGCCTTTCGCGGTGGCGAGCATGGCGCGAAGCGACTGCGCCGGCGCCACCGCCAGAACGCAGTCGGCGCCGTCGAGCGCGGCCTCGAGGTCGCTCGTCGCCACGATGCCGGCCTGGAGCGCGATGCCCGGCAGATAGCGCGGATTTTCGCCACGGTCGATCGCGGCGACGGTCTCCGGGTCGCGCGCATAGAGGCGGACGAAATGACCGGCTCGCAGCATGGCCAGCGCCAGCGCCGTGCCCCAGGCACCGCCGCCGAGCACGGCAATGCGCCAGCCGCTTGGCGCCTTGTGCCCGCTACCGGTCACGCCTTGGCCCCACGCCGGCCCGAGCCGACCATCGGGGCAGAGATGCTGTCCAGCGGCCAGCGCGAGCGCGGCACAAAATCGGCGGTGTTCACACCTGATATGCCGGCGCGCAGCCGTTCGATGCCGGCCCAGGCGATCATCGCCGCATTGTCGGTGCAGAGTTTGAGCGGCGGTGCGACGAAAACAAAGCCGGCTTTCTCGCACAGGGCTTCGAGTGTCGTCTTGATCGTCCGGTTGGCGGCGACGCCGCCGGCAACAACAAGCGCGGGGTCCAATTCGCTCGGGAATTCCTGACGGAATCGGTTCAACGCTCTCGAAACCCGATCACCCAGCGCGTCTGCCACCGCAGCCTGGAACGAGGCGCAGATGTCGGCGACGTCCTGATCGCTCAAAGGGGCAATGGCCGTCGCCGCCTGGCGCACGGCGGTCTTCAGTCCGGAAAAGGAAAAGTCGGGCTGCGCCGAGCCTTTCATTGGCCGCGGGAAGGCGAAGCGCGTGGCATCGCCGGTCGCCGCCGCCTTCTCGACATTCGGTCCGCCGGGATAGGGCAGGCCGAGCATCTTGGCCGTCTTGTCGAAGGCTTCGCCGAGCGCATCGTCGATGGTTGTCGCCCAGCGCTGGTAGTCGCCAACGCCACGCACCGCGACGATCTGCGTGTGGCCGCCGGACACCAGCAGCAACAGGTAGGGAAAATCGAGCCCGTCGGTCAGCCGCGCGGTCAGCGCGTGGCCTTCGAGATGGTTGATGGCGATCAGCGGCTTGTTCGCCGCGGCGGCGATCGCCTTGGCCGTCATCAGCCCGACGATCAGCCCGCCGACGAGGCCGGGGCCGGCGGTCGCGGCAATCGCGTCGATGTCGGCGAGTTCGACGCCCGAATCGGCGAGCGCTGCCTCGATGATGCCGTCCAGCGCCTCGACATGGGCGCGCGCGGCGATTTCCGGGACGACGCCGCCGAAGGCGGCATGCTCCTCGATCTGGCTGAGCACGATATCGGACAGGATTTTCGGCGCGCCGCCGGCGTCCAGCGCTACCACGCTGGCGGCGGTCTCGTCGCAACTCGTCTCAATGCCCAGAACGCGGATCAATTCGTCGCTGTCCCTAGTGATTGTATAGCTTGGCGTTCCCCGTTAGGAGAAAGCCCGACAACCTGCCGGGGGTTATCACGGACCGCGCGCCATGCAAACAACCTTGAAAATCGGAACACGCGGCAGCCCGCTGGCGCTGGCGCAGGCGCATGAAACGCAGGCGCGGCTGATGGCCGCGCACGGCATGCCGGTTGAGGCATTCGAAGTGGTCGTCATCTCCACCAGCGGCGACCGCATCCAGGACCGGCCGCTGTCGGAAGCCGGCGGCAAGGGCCTGTTCACCAAGGAGATCGAGGAAGCGCTGCTGGCGCGCCGTATCGACATCGCCGTGCATTCGTCGAAGGACATGCCGACGGTGTTGCCCGATGGGTTGGAACTGTCCGCCTTCCTGCCGCGCGAGGATGCCCGCGACGCTTTCGTCGGTAAGGCGGCCAAAACAATCGCCGGATTGCCGCACGGCGCGAAGGTCGGCTCGTCATCGCTCAGGCGCCAGGCGCTGATCCGGCGGATGCGGCCGGACCTCGACGTGGTGATGTTCCGCGGCAATGTCCAGACGCGGCTGCGCAAGCTCGACGAGGGCGTTGCCGACGGCACCATCCTTGCCTATGCCGGGCTGAAGCGGCTCGGGCTCGAAAATGTCATCACCGACCTGATGCCGCTCGACACCTTTCCGCCGGCGCCGGGGCAAGGCGCGATCTGCATCGAAAGCCGCATCGGCGACCTCGATGTGGAAAAGATGCTGACGGCGATCCATGATTTGCCGACCGGACAGGCGCTGGCCTGCGAACGCAGCTTCCTGGCGGCGCTCGACGGGTCGTGCCGCACGCCGATCGCCGGCCATGCGAAGATATCGCGCGGAACGGTCTTCTTTGCCGGCCTGATCATTTCGCCGGACGGTACGCAGTCCCATGAGGTCAATGCGGAAGGCCCGGTGCAGGATGCCGCCCACATCGGCGAGGACGCCGCCAGGACCGTACGGGCCAAGGCCGGCGAACAATTCTTCGACGGCTGGGTCTGACATGCGTCGCGTCCTGGTGACAAGGCCGGAACCGGGCGCCTCGCGCACGGCGCAGCGGCTTTTGGACCAGGGTTTTAAGCCGATCCTGCTGCCGTTGACCCAAACGGTGGCTCTGCCGGTCGATGCGGACGGGATCGCAATCAATGCCGCGGCCGTTGCGGTCACCAGTGCCAATGCCGTGCGCCATGCGCCGAAGAAAATCAGCGCTGCGCTCGCCGGTTTGCCTTGCCATGCCGTCGGCAGAAGGACAGCGGAGGCCGCCCGCGCAGCCGGGCTTCTGTCCGTCAGCGAAGGGCCGGGCGATGCCGAGGCGCTGGCGGATGCGCTTGCCGGCGATTACGCCGGACAGACCATCGTCTATCTGTGCGGGCGCGTGCGGTTTTCGGGTTTCGAGCAGCGGCTGAAGGCCGCGGGTGTCCACGTCCGCGCCGTCGAGACCTACGACACCGTCGTGCTGGACTATTCCGACGAAGCCGTTCTTGCGCGCTTGTCCGGCCTGCCGGTCGCGGCGGTGCTGCTCTATTCGGCCAACGCGGCCACAGCGATGCAGGCACTGGCCGGCCGGCCGGCGCTGCTTGGCGTTTTTGAGAGGACAGTTTTTTTCGTTTTGTCGGCGCGCATTGCCGAGGCGTTGGATCCTGTCGCGCGCGACAGGATCCGTATAGCGCCTGAGCCCGGCGAAGACGCGCTGCTGCGACTTTTGCAGGCGCGGCGCTGACCGGCGCCTGCCGCTGCTGCCTGCCCGTCCCGGGCGTCGGCGCCGGGGCGATTGCCTGGATCGACATGTTTGTTCTTGCTTTGTGCCGGCAGCTGTGCTAAGAACTTGCTTATGGTGCCCATTCGCGCCGACGACCCGCCGCCAAGGCGGGTTTTTTGTTTCTGATCTCCCTGAAGTGCAGATACGGCCCCTGCGGCGTTTTGCCAAAACTGACTTCGAAGTCACGGCGTCATCACGCCGCCCCTTTTCACCGCTTGGTGATGTGCTAGACCCTTTTCTGAACCATCCCGAAGCGAATTTTGCGGAGCCCAAGCATGGTCAAGACGCCGAAGATGCGGCATTCGAAAAGCCGTCGCGAGCCGGTCACCATCGAGCTCGAACCCGGCGCCGTGTCGCGCGTTGCCGACGAAGAAGCCGCCAACGGGCGGACCGACGAGGCGGAGGCGGAGGAATCGGCGAACGCGTCGCAGCCGGAGGCGCCTGAAGAACCCGTCCATGCCGACCAGACCGACATCGAGCCGTGGGAACATGCCGACGCGGCCCCGCCAGCCGGTTCGGAAGAGCCGGCAGAGGGCGGCGTCAAAGGTCCTGAAGGACCCAAACCGACCTATCCGGCCGGCGCGGAGGCGTCTGCGAACCGGGCCTTCGACTACAGTTTCGACGACGCATCGGCCAAAACCAGCGGGACAGGGACCAGCGGCACCGAAGATGCGCCGACGGAAACCCAGACAGGGAATGAAGACATGGCAGCGCGGCCGAAGCGTGGCGGCATCAACGGCATCGCTGCCGGCATTATCGGCGGCGTCATCGCGCTCGCTGCCGCCGGAGGGCTGCAGTTTGCCGGCCTGCTCGGCGCGCCAGGGACTGGCGACGTCTCCTCGGGCGGCATGTCGCTCGATGGCATCAATGGCGAAATCGCTTCGCTGAAGAGCGAGATCGCCGGGCTCAAGGACACAGCCGGCGACAATGATGCGTCGGCCAAGGTGGACGGGCTGTCGTCGGCGCTGGATCAGGTCAAGACGGATGTCGCGGCGCTGAAATCGGCGGTCGAGCAGGGCGGAGCAGGCGACACTGCCGGGCTTGCAGCCCTTGGCGACAAGGTCAGGCAGATCGAGACGGCGGTCGCGGCCCTTGGCCAGGCCGGCAATACGGCGCCGGTCGATCTCGGCCCGCTCAACGAAAAGCTGGCCAGGCTCGACGCGGCGGTGAAATCCGCCGGTGAGACGGCAAAGGCGCAGGACGGCCGGCTTGCGGCGCTGGAACAGTCGGTGTCGCAGCTTTCCGGCAAGGTCGAAGCACAGGCCGGGCAGCCGAAGGTTGCGCTCGCCATCGCCGCCTCGGCGCTGAAGGCAGCCCTCGACCGCGGTGCGCCATTCGCCGCCGAACTCGAAACCTTTGCGGCGATTTCACCGGATGCGCCGGAGATCGCGGCTTTGCGTCCCTATGCAGAAAAAGGCGTTCCGACCCGTGCCGAGATCGCCGCCGAAGTGGCCGCCGCCGCCAGTGCCATGGTCGCTGCCTCCGAGCCCGTCGATCAGAATGCCGGCTTCCTGCAAAACCTGCTGTCGAGCGCCGAATCACTGGTCAAGGTCCGGCCGATCGGTGCCGTCGAAGGCGCCGGTGCGCCGGAAACCGTCGCCCGCATGGAGGTGGCGGTCAACCAGGGCGACTACGCCAAGGCGCTCAGCGAATACGATACGCTGCCCGAGGCGGTGAAGACTGCCGGCGCTGATTTTGCCGGCAAACTGAAGGCGCGAATCGAGGTCGAGAAGCAGGTCGACGCGCTGATATCAGGTGCGATGAAGGCGTGAGGAAAACCCGATGATTCGCATTCTGCTTTTCCTCGCCGTCGTTTTCGTGCTCGGGCTGGGTTTCGCCTGGCTGGCCGACCGGCCGGGCGAGATGGTCGTCACCTTCAGCGGCTATCAATACCAGGTCAGCCTGATGGTGGCGGCGGTAGCGGTCGTTGCAGTGGTTGCCGCGGTAATGATCGTCTGGTGGCTGCTCAAGGCGCTGTGGAACAGCCCCTACACCATCTCGCGCTATTTCCGCGTGCGCCGTCGCGATCGTGGTTATCAGGCGCTGTCGACCGGCATGATCGCCGCCGGCGCCGGTGATGGAGCGCTGGCGCGCAAGAAGACCAAGGAAGCGGCAAAGCTGATCCGCTCCGACCAGGAGCCGCTGATCCATCTGCTCGAGGCGCAAGCCTCGCTGCTCGAAGGCGACCATGACGGCGCCCGCGAGAAGTTCGAGACCATGCTCGACGATCCCGAAATGCGGCTGCTCGGCTTGCGCGGGCTTTATCTCGAGGCCGAACGCCTCGGCGACCGCAACGCGGCGCGGCACTATGCCGGCCGCGCCGCGGCGGAGGCGCCGCCACTGGCCGTGGCCGCCGCATCGCCGCTGGCAGACCTGA